>DATNEZ010000286.1:0-2337 GCA_035606645.1 Binatia bacterium | reverse complement strand
CGACAGGGCGGCGGAGGTGTAGACGATCCGGACCCCACGGGGGTGCCACCGGCCCGGGGCGTACAGACCTCCGCGCCCGCCGAGCGGGTCTATTGCATGGGATCTCCGGCAGATTCGCCACACGCGCACTAGCTGTAGATCCCGTGGTCGATCTGCCCCAGGAGGTCCTCCACCTGCCGCTCCCCGACGGCCGTGTCGAGACAGCTGATCGGCGTGCTACCGCCGAGCGACCGGTTCTTCCGGTGGAGCCAGTCCCGGGCCTTCTCGGGGTTCCCAAGCGTCTCGGAGGCCTTGAGGACGACGCGCGCGATCCGATAGAGCCGATCCGACTCGGCCGGCGACAGCTCGCCGCCGCTCTTTCTCCGCGCCAGCGTCCGGGCCGCGACACCCAGAAGACGGGCAAGCTCCAGCGCGCGGACTCCCAGCACCTGCATGAGGGCTTCGAAGACCGCGAAGGGCAACCCCTTGCGTATGGCATCCTGAATGTCGCCCGGCTCGCTGACCGCGTGAGCCAGGGCCTTGCGGCCTCCCAGGAGCATGGCCAGTTTTCGGGCATCGTCTCGCGCGTGGGCATGTGCCATATGGCACATATGGTAGTGCCAAATGGCGGACGCGTCAAGGATGGTCGAGGCCCGGACTCGAGGCGGGCCTGTCCTCCGGCGCGGGGAGATCGGATTAAAAGCCCGGATCAAAGAAGTTGCCGGCCGGCCGGATCGCTCGTATAGTCCTGCCATGCGCCGTGACCTGCGGGTGTCCCTCGGGCGCGCGATAGCGGTCGCGCTAGGCCTCGGTTCCGTCGCCGTCCTGGCGGTCCTCCCTACGGCCGCGCAGACGGTCAACGACCCGGCGCTCCAGGTCGAGCTCGTCGCCACCGGCTTGAACCAGCCGACGAGCATGGCGTTCATCGGCCCGGACGACATCCTGGTCCTGCAGAAGGCGAACGGGCAGGTGCGGCGGATCGTCGGGGGGATCCTGCAGCCCGGCTTCGTGCTCGACGTGGCGGTGCATTCCCTGAGCGAGCGCGGGCTCCTCGGCATCGCCGTCGACCCGGACTTCGTCCTCAATCGCCGGGTCTATCTTTATTACACCGAGAGCGCGACGGGCGCCGACACGACCTCGTCCACCTCGACGCCGCTGGGCAACCGCGTCTACCGGTACACCTGGAACGGGAGCGCGCTCGTCAATCCAGGGCTCATCCTCAACCTGCCGGCCACGCCGGGACCGAACCACAACGGCGGCGTCATCGCGTTCGGTCCGGACGGCGCCCTGTACGTCATCATCGGTGAGCTGAACCGGAACGGCAAGCTGCAGAACATCGCGACCGGCCCCGATCCCGACGACAGCGGGGTCATCCTGCGCGTCGACACGAACGGCGCGGGGCTCGCAGACAACCCCTTCTACAACGCCCTCACGCCGGCCGCCCCGATGAACCGGTACTTCGCCTACGGCGTGCGCAACTCCTTCGGGATGACGTTCGATCCGCTCACCGGCGACCTGTGGGACACCGAGAACGGGCCGAACGTCTACGACGAGGTGAACCGGGTCACCCGGGGCTTCAACAGCGGCTGGAACCAGATCATGGGGCGGGACGTGGACGACCCGCAGGGGCAGGCGGATCTCTGGGTCGCGCCCGGCTCGGCGTACAGCGACCCCGAGTTCTCCTGGAACATCCCCGTCGCGCCGACCGCCCCCGCGTTCCCGGCGAGCCCGATCCTCGGATGCGGCCAGCTGCATACCCTGCTCGTCGGGGACAACAACTGCGGGCAGCTGTACCGTTTCCGGCTTAATGCCGCGCGCACGGCCCTGTCGTTCTCGTCGCCGGCCCTGCAGGACACGGTGGCGAACAACGCCGCCAACGTCTGCATGGACGAGATGACCGAGATCCTGTTCGGGAGCGGCTTCCCGGTGATCACCGACATCGAGAACGGTCCGGACGGGAAGCTGTACATCGTGGCCCTGAATGGCGGGGCCATCTACCGGATCGGTCCGAAGTTCGGCGCCTTCGCCGACGCCGACCACGATTCCGCCCCCGATGGATGCGACTGCGCGCCGTCGGATGGAAACGCCTTCGCCCGGCCGTTCGAGGTGCCGCGCCTGCGCGTCACGGGGACCGCCCCGACCGACCTGATCTGGGATTCCCAGGCGGCGACCGCCGGGCCCGGCACCGCCTACACCCTCGTCACCGGCGACGCGAGAGCGCTCAACACCGACGGCGGGTTCGCGTCGGCCTGCACGCTGGCGCGCGGCCAGGCCGCGACGTCGCTTTCCGAGTCGCGCCCCGACCCGCCGGCCGGTTCGGCGTACTACTACCTGGCGCGCGCCGAGAACGCCTGCGCC
>DATNEZ010000283.1:0-5364 GCA_035606645.1 Binatia bacterium | reverse complement strand
CCCTTCGAACCCGAGGTGAACTGGCCGTCGATCCACAGCCTTCTCATGTCCCCCTCTCCGCCCTGCGATGCGGCGCCATTCTAACCGAGGCGACCGTCCGGCGACGGACGCGGGCCGCGTCCGAGGACGTTCGGAGGTAGGATCCCCGCTGTTCATGGAGGTCGACGCGATGCATCGCCGAGGCGTGTCACGGAGAGGCGTTCTCAAGGGGGGAGCCGCCTGCGCCGCGCTGGCCGCGTCGCGCCTCCTGGCAGGTCCCGTTCTCGCGGGCCCCGCCCGGCCGGCCGGCGCCGCAACTAGGCGCCCGGCCGCGCGCCCGCGCGTCGCGGTCGTCGGGGCCGGCGTGTTCGGCGGCTTCACGGCCTTGTCCCTCGTCCGGCGGGGAGCCCGGGTCACCCTGGTGGACGCCTGGGGTCCGGGCAACTCGCGCGCCAGCAGCGGCGGCGAGACGCGGGTCATCCGCGCCATCTACGGGCCCCACCGCATCTACGTGGAGATGGTGGTCCAGGCGCTGCGCCTCTGGAGGGAGAACGAAGCCCGCTTCGGGCAGACGCTCTACCGGAAGACCGGTGTCCTCTGGATGACGGGCCGCGACGACAGTTTCGAGCGGGCCTCCCTCCCCCTGCTGCGGGATGCCGGGCTCGCGTTCGAAGAGCTGGGCCCCGCGGACGCCGCCGCGCGCTATCCCCAGGTGAGCTTCGAGGGGGTCGCGCGGGTCATCCTCGAGAAGGACGCCGGCTACCTGCTGGCCCGCCGCTCCTGCCAGCTCGTGATGGAGGGGGTGCAGAAGGAGGGGGGCGCCTACCGCCGGGCGTCGGCCGGCCCCGGTTCGATCGGCAAGGACGGGATGGGTCCCCTGCATCTCTCGGACGGCACCCGGCTGGCCGCCGATCAGTACGTGTTCGCCTGCGGACCCTGGCTCGGCCGGATGTTCCCCGAGGCGGTCGGCGGGCGCGTGCTCCCGACGCGCCAGGAGGTCTTCTTCTTCGGGACGCCGGCGGGCGATCCCCGGTTCCAGGAGGAGAGCCTGCCGGTCTGGGTCGACCACGGCGACCGGATCGTCTACGGCATCCCCGGCAACGAGGGGCGCGGCTTCAAGATCGCCGACGACACGCACGGACCGGCCTTCGATCCGGACACGGACGACCGGATCCCGTCGGCGGACGGCCTGGCGTCCGCCCGCGCCCACCTGGCCCGGCGTTTCCCCGGTCTCGCCGGGGCGCCGCTTCTCGAGGCGCGAGTCTGCCAGTACGAGAATTCTCCCGATTCACGCTTCATCCTGGATCGCCTGCCCGGCACGGGGAACGCCTGGATCGTCGGCGGGGGATCGGGGCACGGCTTCAAGCACGGCCCCGCGATCGGCGAGCGGGTCGCCGACCTCGTCCTGGGCGCCGCGGCGCCCGACCCGTTCTTCTCCCTGGCCCGGCCGGCGACCTAGGAGCCGCGGGTCAGACGGCGTCGGACTTGCTGGTGAACGTGAACTCGCGCGATCGGATCGCGGGGACGAGCATCCGGCCGGTCGGGGACGAGGCGGTCATCCCCTCGATGTTCTGCAGCATGACGAGCGGGCTCTCGTTGAAGCGCAGGTTGGTGACCGGGTGGACGACCTTTCCCTTCTCGATCAGGAAGAGGCCGTCGCGCGTCAGGCCGGTCAGCTGCCAGGTCTGCGGATTGACCGTGCGGATGTAGAAGAAGTGCGTGACCAGGAGGCCGCGCCCGGTCCCGGCGATGAGGCTCTCGAGCGTCTCGCTCCCCCCTTCCAGGACGAGGCTTCCGGGAAACGGCGTCGCCTCGACCCCCGTCTTGCCGGCCCAGTAACGGTCGGCGTGCAGCCTCTTCAGGACCCCCTTCTCGATCCAGGAGATCCGCCGGTTCGGGAGGCCGTCGGTCCCGTCCCCTCCGAAGCCGCCCCGCACGCTCCACGGCGTTCCCGGCAGCCGGGCATCGAACGGATCGGTGCGCAGGGTGACCGACTCGTGCGCCACCTTCTCGCCGACCCGGCTCCCGCCGCCCGGCTTCGAGAAGGCGCTTCGCCCCTCGTCGGCGGTGCGCGCCTGCAGCGCGCCGAACTGCAGGGTTCGCAGAAGGTCCGCCACCGCCGCCGGCTCGAGGACGACGGTGTAGTCGCCGGGCGGAACGTCGCGCGGCGAGGCGGAAGCGGCCCCCTTCTCCGCGGCGCGCCGGGCCAGGGACTTCGCGTCCAGATCGCCGAGGCGCGGCGAGTTGCCGGCCGCCCATCCCGATCCGGTCCCGTCCGAGGTGCGCATGGTGACCGAGAACTCGGCGTCGGTCGACAGGTGGTAGCCGAAGTTCCCCTTGCTGTTTCCGATCGCGCGGTGGGTGACGCTGTTCTCGAAGAATCCGGCCGAGGTCAGGGACTTGTGCTGCGCCAGGCCCAGCGTCGTCTTCACCCCCGAGGCGCGATCGGCGGCCCGGGCGCGGGCCGTCGCGTCGTCGTACTTCTCGAGGGCCGGGTAGGACTGGGGCCCGAGCATCGGCACGGCCTCGGGATCGATCGGCATGAGGTCGCGCATTTCCGCCGCGCGCGCTGTCGCCGCCTTCAGGCCGGCCTCGGAGAGATCGTTGGTCCCGACCGTGCCGCTCTTGCCTTCCTTGCGCGACGTGACGCTCAGGTCCACGTCTTCGACGTAGCCGGAGGTCGAGATCTCGTTGCGGGCGAAGCGGGTGTGGGAGGACGTGCGCGCGCTCAGCTCGAGCTCCCACTCGCCCGGGCCGGCGAGCGCGAGCACCCGCTCGATCGTCTTCTTCGCCTCGGCCTGATCCCAGCGCACGTCCCGACGCTCCTCCCCGGTTGGGTTACTCGGTGCGGATGACCGTGATGCCGCGGAAGCGCGACGGCGGGCAACCGTGGCTCATGGCGTTGATCTGGCCCGGCTCCCCCTTGCCGTCGCGGTTGAGCCCCACGTTCCTCCAGGTCGACTGGTCGCCGATCTGATCGCAGGACTGCCAGAAATCGGGGGTGCGGCTCTGGTAGGCGACGTCGGCGATCATCGGGCCGACCTTGCCCCCCTTGATCTCCCAGAAGGCGTCGCCGCCGAACTGGAAGTTGTACCGCTGGTGGTCGATCGAGTACGAGCCGCGCCCGTCGATGAGCACCCCGTCGTCCACCCCGGCCACCAGGTCGTCCAGCGATCGCGGCGTCTCGCTCGCCTGCAGCCAGACGTTCGGCATCCTCTGGAACGGCACCGAGGCGTACGAATCGGCGTAGCAGCAGGCCATCGACTCCTCCTGACCGATCCAGTGGGCCTGCTCGCGCGTCGTCTGGTAGCCGACGAAGATCCCGTTCTTCAGGATCGGGAACCGCCTGGTCTTCGCGCCGTCGTCGTCGTATCCACACGTAGAAAGCGCCTGCGGCAGGATCCGGTCCCCGACGATGTTGACGAGGTCGGAGCCGACCCGGAACTTCCCCAGCTTGTCGGTCGTCAGGAACGACGTGCCGGCGTAGTTGGCCTCGTACCCCATCGCGCGGTCCAGCTCGGTGGAGTGGCCGATCGACTCGTGGATCGTCAGGGCCAGGTGCGTCGGGAGCAGCACGAGGTCCTTCTTTCCGGCGACGACCGACGGCGACTTGAGATGGTTCACCGCCTCCTCGCCGATCCGGCGGGCGCTGTCCACCATGCCGGCCCGCTCGACGAACTCGTAGCCGCCGCACACGGCGTCGGGCCGGAACGTGCGCGATTTCGTCTTGCGGGCCTTCAGGTCCCGGGCGACGGCGGTGTACTCGGGCGCCACCTGCACGATCACCTGGCGGATGACGCTGTTCTCGGTGGACGCGAAGAACCGATCCTCCTGGCGCAGCTCCATGAATCCCGTGACGGAGAAGATCCCCGGGACCTTTCGGACCTCGTCGCTGACCTGCTGCAGCAGGGCGATCTTCGCGGCGATGCCGGTGGCGAACGGGTCTTTTTCGATCGGCGTCCGGTAGACGTCCTTCGCGGGCGGGACCTTCGCCAGCCGCACCGGCTCGCCGCGCAGCTTGGCGTGCGCTCGAGCGATGCCGACCGCCTCGGCGGTCATCCGCGCGATCGTGTCCTTGTCCACGTCGGCGCTCGCGGCGAACCCCCAGGCGCCGCCGTGGATGACCCGCACGCCGAAGCCGAAGCTCTCCTCATCCGAGACCGAGGGGACGTTGTTGATGGCGCCCGTGGCCCAGTCGGGGGCCGAGCGCAGGATCACGCTCTGTGTGCGGTAGCGGTTGATGCGGATGTCCGCGTAGCTCGCCCCGAGGGATCGCGCCCGATCGAGCGCCACCGCCCCGAGCGCCTCCAGCTGATCCGGGGGCAGGACGGCGGCCGCGGCACGGCGGGTGACGAAGGCGCCGGGGATCAGATCGGCGGCCGCGATCGCCAGGGCCGACGTCCCGCAGGACCTGAGAAAGTCCCGGCGGGACGCGTGGGAGAAACGGCTCCTGGAGCCCGGCGGCAGCGCATGGACGCCTCCCCCGCTGCCGGGCCATCCGCGACTCCAGGAATCCGTTCGCATCGGGCTTATCGCTTCGAACGGCGGCCCCGCCGGCGGCCCTTCATCGGCGGCCGACCTCTCCGCCCCCGCCCGCGGCCCGCGCCCCGCGCGGCCTTGGGTCTGCGGCCGCGCAACCTGGAGATCTTCTTGAGCCTCCGCTCCAGCCGTTTCAGCTGGCTGTCCACCTTCCTCAGGCGGGGACCCATCGTCGCCTTCAGCGTCCTGGTGATGATCGCCTCCAGCGCGCCCGCGACATCCGGAGTTCGAGCCATGTGCCTCCCTCAGAGTGTCCGCGCTTCCAGCAGCGCGGTTGTGTCTTAGAGACCGCGAAGCCTACCACCGCTCCTGGCGGGAGTCTACACGTTCGGGAAGGATCGCTCGGGGCGCCGGGACCGGTGCACAATGCGCCGCCGATCAGACCGCGAATGTCTCCGGATGCCACGTCAGTCCGATCTCGGAAGGCGGGGCCATATAGCCCGCCATCGCGGAGGCGGCCACGACCGTCGGGCTGGCCAGGAATCCCTCGCCGCCGACGCCCATGCGGTTCTGCCAGTTGCGATTGAACGACGTGATGGCGCGCTCGCCGGGCCCGAGCGCGTCCTCTCCCTGCCCGAAGCAGGGACCGCACCAGGAGCGGCGAATCGTTCCCCCGACGCTGCGGAATACCTCGGCGATTGATTCCCCCGCGAGACGCGGATCGGCATGCTCGATCTGCTCGCGCACGGTGCCGCTCCCGGGGAAGATTACGAATTGCACCCCCTTCGCCACCCGCTGCTGCCCCGCCTCGCGGGCGGCGCGGATGACGAGCGCCGCCGACAGGAGATCGTCGTACGAGCCGTTGGTGCACGAGCCGATGAGCGCCTTGTCGAAGGTCAGCCTCTC
>DATNEZ010000279.1:0-7386 GCA_035606645.1 Binatia bacterium | reverse complement strand
CGGAAGCCGAGCTACCTGAAGGACCAGGACGAGCGCTACCTCGCCTGGTACGCCAAGTACCTGAAGCCCTAGAGGACGGGCGCCGCCGCTGTCCGCGCGGCGGCGCCTGGCGCGCGGCGGACCCTACTCCGACGACGAGTGGTCGTGCACGATGCGCCAGCCTTCCGGCAGGCGCTTCAGGATGACCGTGTAGAGGCCGGTCAGCTTTTTGCCGTCGGAGAGGGTGAGGTTCCATCGTCCGCGCCCGACGGCCGAATCGTCCCCGAGCATCTCGATCGTGTCCTCGGTGAAGTCGAGCCGCCCCATCTCCTTCCCTTCCGCCTTGTAGCGCCGGCGGTAGCGCTCGAGCGTGGCCTCCCACCCGCGGGTGACCGTGCCTCCCGAGTAGAACACCAGGTCCGGCGATTTCCAGTAGCCCTGCATGTATCCCTCGAGATCGCCGCGGTTCCACGCCTGCTCCTGCCGGGAGAGGACCACCCGGATGGGCTCCTCCACCGCCTCCCCCGCCGCTGCGGCGATGCCACACGCACAGAACCCGGCCAGGACAAGGCCGCCCGCCACCCGCTTCATCGTCATCGTCACCTCCTCGAGCACCAGCGCATTCTAGTCCCCCGTAGTAGAATGCCCGCATGACCCAGGTCTTCGACGACGTCACCAGGGCGATCGGCCACACGCCGCTGGTCCGGCTGAACCGCATCGGCCAGGAGACCGGCGCGACCTTCTACGCCAAGCTCGAGTACACCAACCCCGGCCATTCGGTGAAGGACCGGATCGCCGTGCAGATCGTCGACGACGCGGAGCGCGACGGGTCGCTCAAGCCGGGCGGCACGATCATCGAGTGCACCAGCGGCAACACCGGGATGGGGCTGGCGATGGTCGGCGCGGCGCGCGGCTACCGGATGATCTTCGTCATGCCGGACAAGGTCAGCAGCGAGAAGATCAAGGCGCTGCGCGCCTTCGGCGCCAAGGTGGTCACGACGCCGACGGCGGTGTCGCCCGAAGACCCGCGGTCGTACTACTCGGTCGCGAAGCGGATCGCCCAGCAGACGCCGAACTGCTTCTTCGCCAACCAGTACCACAACCCGAGCAACCCCGAGGCGCACTTCCGGACGACCGGCCCCGAGATCTGGGAGCAGACCGAGGGGAAGGTCGACGCCGTGGTCATCGCCACCGGGACCGGCGGCACCCTGAGCGGCATCGCCCGCTACATCAAGAAGCGCAAGCCCGCGGTGAAGTTCGTCCTGATCGATCCGGTCGGCTCGATCCTGTACGACTACTTCAAGACGAAGACGATCCTCAGCAGCTTCAAGACCTACAAGGTCGAGGGGTTCGGGGAGGACTTCCTGCCGACCACCCTGGACTTCTCCCTGGTCGACGAGTGCTACCAGGTGACCGACAAGGAGTGCTTCCTGACGGCGCGCGAGCTGACCCGCAAGGAAGGGCTCTTCTCGGGGGGATCGGCCGGCGGCGCGGTCTGCGGCGCGATCAAGTTCGCGAAGGAATACCCGCAGTGCAAGACGATCGTCGTCCTCCTGCCCGATTCGGGGTCGCGCTACCTGAGCAAGGTGTTCGACGACGACTGGCTGCGCGAGAACTCCTTCCTCGACGAGGAGTCGACCTACGGCAGCCTGAAGGACATCGTGGAGCGCCAGCGGCGCCATCCCCTGTTCACCGCCGACGCCGCCGACGGCGTGCAGCCGATCATCAAGCTGATGAAGACGCACGGCATCTCGCAGCTGCCGGTCATGGAAGGCGGCAAGATGGTCGGGATGATCTCCGAGGTGGATCTGCTGAACGCGCTCCTGAAGGACCCCGACGCCGTGGGCCGCCCGGTCGGGGAGCTGGTGGACCAGAACTACGTGATGGTCCCGCCCGACGCCCCGGTCAGCCGCCTGGCCGCCATCTTCGGCGAAGGGAAAGTGGCGCTCGTGGAAGAGAACGGCAAGATCGCCGCCGTGGTCACGAAGATCGACCTCATCGACCACATGGCCGGAGTGATGAAGTAGCCCTTCCCTTCGTCCCCTACCGGATCACCACACGCACAGGCAGATCGGAGATCGGCAGGATGACCGCCTGTCCGGCGGTCGGGCCCTCGGCGCCCGCGCCCTGCGTCGAGGACGGGTTCCGCCGGCATTCGACGACGAGCGCCTCGGGCGTCTGCGTGACCGAGACGACCTCGAGGCCCGCGGAGAGCAGCACCGCCATGTCGCGGTCGAACGCGACCTCGGGCGGCGTGGCGCCGGCCGCTTCGAAGAGCGCGCTCCACTCCGCGGCCGTGCGGATGACACGATGATCGCCTCCCGACCCGGGTGACGGGCCGGCCGGGACGGAGCGCCAGGTCACGGCGGCCCCGACCTGCGGCGCCTCCTGCGCCGGCTCCGGTGCCGGCGTGGCGCTCGGCTCTGGCGACGGGCTGGGGGTTGGCGAAGGGATCGGCGTGGGCGTGGGGCCGGGCGTCGCCGACGGGCCTGGTGTCGGCGACGGCCTCGGGACCGATGAGGCGGCGGGCCGCGGCTTCGGCGTGGACGTGGGGCGCGGCGCGGCAGGCTTAGCTCCCTTCTTCCCCGGGGCCAGGTACCCGAGGGATCGCAACGCCTCGATCGTCTCTGCGTCGGGAGTGGCGGACGGGCTCGCCGAGGGGGACTGGCCCGCCGCCGCGGACGACGGGCCGGACGGCCCGTTCTCCGGCAATCGCCGGGCGAACCAGAATGTCACCCCGGCCACGACGAGCACGAGCGCGGCCACTCCCGCCCCCCTGCCCCACGCCGCGCGCGGCTCCGACGGAACAGGCGCCGGCGGTTCCGGCGGCGCCGGGGGGGCGGCGACCGGCTCCCAGCCCGCCGTCTCGACCGCCTGATCGACGAGGGCCAGCGTCTCGAGCGTCCGGTCCAGGCGGTCATGGATCCGCGGGGCGAAGTCGCGCGGCAGAGGCGGCGCCTCTTCGTGCAGGTCGAGGGTCAGTCCGCGGTGGAACTCGACCCGGCTTCGGAGGGAGGCGTCCGACGCCAGCAGGCGCTCGAACTCGCCGCGCTCCGCGCCGCCCAGGCGCCCGTCGAGATACAGGTTCATCGTCTCGAACACGGCGTTCGAGATGGCGGTCACGTCCGGATGGACCCTCGAGCGCGCCTGCAGGAGGCGGGCGTACACGACGTCCGCCGCCATGTCCATGATCCGGCCGATCGTCTCGTACTCCAGGTCCCCCGCCACGCGCAGCACCAGGACGGCGCGCGAGGTGGGATCGAGCCGCGACAGGGTCTGCCACAGGACGTCGCGCTCCCCCGGCCGGGGGTCCGGCGCCTCCGGGGCCGCGCTCTTGTCCCGCGCGCGGGCGGGCCGGGCCGGCGGCGCGAGCCTCTCCTTCCAGAGCGAGATGAGGCCCCGGATCAGGTGGACCGCCGTCTCGCGCTCCCCCGCCGGAAAGTCCGGCTCGAGGAGGCTCCGCACCAGGCACTCCTGCGCCAGCTCGAGCGCCCGGGGGCCGTCCCCGGTCAGGTGGTAGGCGAGGACGAACAGGCGACGGCCGTAGCGCTGGATGATGTCGTCCGCGTCGACGGGATTGGCGCCCGGATCCATCAGCCCTTCTTGGGGCCCTTCCCGGACGACTTGCCGCCGATCGCGCGATGGATCGTGTAGAGCCTCCGATGCGACGCCTGCGGTGGAGGCTCCGGCGGCTTCGGCTCGGGATCCGAGTCGGGCTCGGGCTGATTCTTGTGCGGGGAGATCCCCTTGAGGACCTCCTCGAACAGCTTCGCCGTGGCCTTGCTCCGGCTCTTGGGCAGCTGCCCGCGGCGGAACGGGTGCTCCGACAGGCAGGTGTTGCAGCGGACCTTCTGGACCTCGTCCCCGAGCAGGCTGACGACCCCGTGGTTCATGATGAGCCGGCACTTGGGGCAGTAGTCGTCGATCACATCCCCGAGCCGGACGCGACGAGACTCCATCAGAGAATTCCCCCGGGGCGGTGACACATGAAGGGCGCCATCATACTACACGGCGACGACAGGGCGCGCCGCGATTGACTTTGCGGGGATCGTGTGGCACATAGGGCGTTCCATGAAACCGCGTTATCCGGGAATCGCCCGGGCCTGCTTTCATCTGAACTGGCTCTTCCTGGCGTTCTGGGTGCTGTACGTCCTCGGCCCCGACGCCACCGGCCTTCTGGGAACCGGCCGCACCGGCCCGGCGTACGCCCTCTTCTCGGGCGGCCTGTTCGCCATTCATTTCGTCCTGATCAGCACCGGCATCATCGCGCTGTTCGTGGTGATCATCGAGGTGCATGCCGACCGCCCGGTGCGCGGCTTCCCGAGCGTCCTTCTGGCGCTGGCCCTGCCAATGGTGTCCTTCCTCTATTTCGCGGCGCGCTACATCGCCACGGTCCAGCGCTTCCTGAACTCGTAGGAGCCCTAGGAGCCTAAGGCCGCGGCGCCGGGGCGGGCTCCCCGAGGATCTTCTGGATCTCGCGCTCCATGAGCTCGGGCTCGACGTAGCCCACGAACTTCCTCCGCAGGCGGCCGGTGCGATCGACCAGCAGGCTGGTCGGCACGGCGTCCGGGTCCCCCAGGAGCTTCCCCAGGCCGGGGTTCATCATCCCGGAGGGATACTTGATCGGCGTGACCTTGACGAAGGCCTCCACGTCGGCCGGCCGATCGTCGACCGAGACGCCGATGACGACGAGCCCCTGGTCCCGGTAGCGGTCGAAGAGGCGGTTCAGGTGGGGGATCCCCATGCGGCACGGGCCGCACCACGAGGCCCAGATGTCGAACAGGCGCACCTTCCCCGCGTAGCGGCCGAGCGGAATCGAGCGTCCCTGCGTGTCCTCGAGGACCACCTTCACGTAGGGATCCTGGCGCGGGGCGGCCGGCTTCGCGGCCGCCAGGACCGCCCCGGTCGGGAGCAGCAGGAGGACGGCCAGGACGCAGCGGAGCTCCGATTTCATCGTCCCTGCGCCGGCGGGGAGCCGAGCCCCTCCGCCCGGATGATCGAGATGGCCGGCGGCTTCCAGCGGGGATGATCGTGCAGGCGGAACGAGACCGAGAAGGCCCCCCTCAGCCCCGGGTTCCCCTTGTACAGGTGGAGCAGCTCGCTCCCCTCCAGGACCTGGTACGCGTAGGCGGTTCCCGGGATGCGGAACGTGATCCGGCCGTCGGGAGTGATGCTGAACCGGCCCTCCGCCTCGATCTGGCACTCGCCGCCGACCTTGAAGCCGGCCTTGACGACACGGTCCTTCACCTCGGAGAGGCTCAGCGACTTCCCTTCCGCCGCCTCGACGCGCACCAGCCCGCTCCCCAGATCCGCCGACGCCCCGAGGACCCCGTCCAGCCGTTTCACCGACTCCTCGACCCCCTTGGTGCAGAGGGCGCAGGTCATTCCCTTCACGGGGAGGGTGACGACCCGGACCGCTCCGGCGGGGACCGTTCCCGTGGGGACAGCGCCCCGGGCGGCCGGGGCCGCGGAAACGGGCATGGCGGCCAGTGCCGTCAGGACGGCGGCCATGGCGGCGGCCGCCGGCCAGTTCTGCGGTATTCTCGGCCCGTGCATGACGAGACAATAATTCGCCGGGGCGGCGAAAACAAGCCCGCGCCGCCATCCGCGGGCAGGTCGCTCCTGGCCATCCCGACGCCGCTGGCGATCCTCCTGGTCGCCGCGGCTCTCTTCCGGGCGGTCTATTTCATCCTCTATTCCGGGAACACCATCCTGTTCGACGGCCTGATCCTCGACTCGGCGCTGTACGACGCGTGGGCGCAGCGGGTTGCCGGAGGGGCGTGGCTCGGGACCCAGGCGTTCTACCACCCGCCTTTGTACCCCTATGTCCTGGGCCTCCTGTTCAAGACCGCCGGCCACTCCCTGGCGCTCGTCTACCTGATGCAGGCGCTCCTGGGCGTGGTCAATGTCTTCCTGATCTTCCAGATCGGGTCGGCCCTCTTCGGGGCGCGCGCCGGCATCCTGGCGGCCGCCGGCGCGGCGCTTTACGGCCCCTTCGCCTTCAACGAGACGAAGATCCTGGGGACCACGCTCGGACTGACCCTCGGGCTCCTGTGCCTGACGCTCCTGATCGAGGCGGAACAGGCTGCGGCGCGGGGGCCCGGCGCCGGCCCGCGGCGCCGCATCTGGTTGCGCTGGCTGGGGGCGGGGCTGACGATCGGCGTGGCGTCCGCGTGCCTGCCCGGCACGGCGATCCTGGCGCCGCTATACGCCGCCAGCCTGGCCTGGCGCGGATCCGCGCGGGCCGGCCTGGTCCTCGTGGCCGGAACCCTCGTAGGACTCGCGCCGGTGACCGCCCACAATCTTTACGTCGCGGGAGACTTCCTGCCGCTCTCCGGGCAGGGAGGGGCGACCTTCTACCAGGGGAACAATCCGAACGCCTCCGGAGGGTTCAACGTCCCGCCCGGATTCACCGGCTCGCCGGACAGCCAGGCCGCCGAGGAGCAGTCGATCGCCGAGCGCGAGACCGGCCGGCCGATGAAGCGCTCGGAGACAAGCGCGCTTTTCTTCCGGAAGGGGCTGTCCTTCATCGCCTCGTCCCCCGGCGCCTGGCTGGCGCTCGAGGCCCGCAAGCTGGCGGCGCTCCTGGGCGATTACGAGGGATCGACGGAGTACAGCATCTATTACGAGCGCGACCAGATCCCCTGGCTGCGGCTGCTGGCGCTGCCGTTCGCCGCGATCGCCGGCGCCGGGATCGCCGGCATGCTGCGCGCCGGCATGCCCCGCCCCCCGGCGACCGCCCTCTTCCTCTATACGGTCCAGGCCGGCCTCACGCCGCTCATCTTCTATGTGTCCTCCCGCTACCGTCTCCCCCTCGTGCCCGCCCTCCTCATCTACGGCGGCCACCTGGCGGACGTCTCCTGGACCGCGTTCCGGGGCGGGGCCCCGTCGAGCGCCCACACGCGCAGCCTGGCGCTGGCGGGCGGCCTGGCCCTGGTCTCCTTCTTCCCCCTCGGCGTTCAGAAGGACTCGTCCGAGGCGAACGTGCACTACAACATCGGCAACCTCCTGGCCGCGCGCGGCCGGCAGGCCGAGGCGCTCGCCTCGTTCGATCGGGCGGTGGGGCGCTGGCCGGGCAACGCCTACGCCTGGGTCAACCGGGGCAACAGCCTGGACAAGCTCGGGAAGGACGACGAGGCCCTCGCGTCCTATCGCCGGGCGGAGGAGGAGAGTCCCGGTTTCTGGGCCGCCATCAAGGCGCAGGGGATCATCCTCCACCGGAGGAAGGAGTACGCCGGGGAGGAAGCGGTCTATCGCCGGGGACTCGCCAACGGGCGGGAGGAGGCGCGGTACCTGCTCGGCGTCGCGCTGAAGAACCAGGACCGCCTGGACGAGGCGGTGCGGGAGCTCGAGCAGGCGGTCCGCCTCAACCCGTCGTACGCGCGGGCGCACACCCGGCTCGGGGAG
>DATNEZ010000256.1:0-4100 GCA_035606645.1 Binatia bacterium | reverse complement strand
GGCGGGCTCGCCGTTCCCGCCTGGACATCCCTGGTGTCCGCCCTGGTGCCGCGTTCGCGGCATGGGTGGTTCTTCGGCCTGCGGGGGGCTGCCCAGGCGTTCGGCGTCCTCACCGCCATCCTGAGCGGCGGGGCGCTCCTGTCGTTCCTGACGGCCAGGGGACACGAGGGGCTCGGCTTCATCCTGATCTTCGGCTATGCCGCCCTCGGACGCGTCCTCGGGTCGGTCCTGCTCGCGGGGCTACCCGAGCCCGCGCGCCCCGAGGTCGGACGCCCGCGGCCCGTGGATATCAAGCCGGTCCGCTCCTCGCGCAAGTTCCGCCGGCTGTCGGTCTACCTCTGGAGCCTCCACTTCGCGACGCACGTGTCCAGCCCTTTCTTCGTCCCTTACATGCTGAGGGAGCTCCGATTCACGTACCTGCTCGTCGGGGTGCTCATCGCCACGCCGGCGATCGTCAAGGTCGCCACCCTCAGGATGTGGGGAAAGCTCGCGGATCGGCTGGGTCCGGGGCCCGTTCTGCGCACCACGGGCTGGCTGGTCGCCCCTGTGCCGGCGCTCTGGCTCGTGTCGAGGAGTCCCTGGTGGATCCTGGCGGCGCAGGTCTATTCCGGCCTGGTCTGGGGCGCCTTCGAGCTCGCGCAGGCCTCGTCGATCCTGCAGACGACGCGCGCCCGGGAGCGGCAGGTGGCCTGGCTGAACGCCGTGGATGGAGGGGTTCTCATCGCCGGGTCCCTCCTGGGCGGCGCGGTCGTGAACGTGGTGAGCGGTCGGGGAGGATCGGGATACCTGGCCGCGATGGCCCTGTCCACGGTCCTGCGGCTGGTCCCCGCCGTCGGCATCCTGTGGCGCCTGCGCGGCATCGGCAGGCCGGACTGGTCGCACCTCATGATGCCGCTCCGCGTCTGGACCGTCCGGCCAACCCGCGGACTGACGCTGCGTGTCTGGGAAGGCATCCGGCTCCCCGGCTCGGGCGCCGCTCGGGGTTCGGCGGCACGCTCCGGGCCTGCGGGGGCAGGGCGGGGCCGTGCCGCGGGAGCCTTGATCGAAGGCTCGGCGGCGGTCGAGCCGGAAACCGGGCGGCCCGTCCCCGCGGTCCTCGAATCTCCCCCTCGCGCCGCGAGCTGAGTCCCGGGACAGGCCCCTATAATGGCCGCCTGACGGACGAGGAGGAATCCCATGGACAGATCCCGTGCGAGATGGACCGGTGCGTCATCCCTCCCAGGCGCGGCAGCCGCCGTGGCCCTGTTCGCGGGCGCTCTCATCGCGACTGCGGGGATCTGCCTCGCCGCCGCTCCCGCCACCGCGGGCACCCTGCGGGCGCGGGACTCGAGGGCCGCGCTCGACAAGACCGTCGCCGACTATGTCGGTCTCTACGCCCGGTCCACTCTCGACCGCTGGAAGTCGCTGTTCCATCCGTCCCTGGTCGTTGCCTACCCGGAGGAAAGCGGCGGGATCAAGGCGCGGGGGCTCGACGAGTTCTTCAAGGCGCAGAAGGATTACTTCGAGACGGGCCGGGCGGTCAGCGAGAGACTGGAGCACGTCCGCATCGATGCGGGCTGGAAGATCGCCCGTGTCAGCGCCGATTTCGTCTTCGTCGACCAGGGGGAGGAGAGCCGCGGCAAGCTCGGCCTGCACCTGGTCGAGGCGACGGACGGATGGAAGATCACCTCGGTGATCTTCGCCTACGACAAGCCCTGAAAAGAAACGGCGCGGCGACGCTTCAGGCGCCGCCGCGCCGGTCATTCAAGTCCTGTCGGTCACCGCGCGTTCAGTAGCGCGGCCCGACCCTCAGGGCAGGCAATCCCTGGTGGCCGGCCCGAAGACCCTCACCGTCCCGTTCACGCCCAGCAGCTCGATGAAGATGTCGTGGCCGCTCTTGTGCTTCGGGATGATGAACTCGTAGTGGTGGCCGTTGCCCGTGATGCACTCCTCGCACGGGATGAGGGCCGTGTTCTGCTGAGTCCGTCCCTTCGCGTCGATCTTCACCACGTTGAAGCCGGCCACGGTGGTCTCGAACTCGGTGTTCCATTCCACCGTTCCCGACCCCTTGCCGAGCGGGCTGCCGAAGGTGATGCACTGGTCCTTGACCTTTTCGGTGCAGTCGGTGACGAACGGGAAGAGCGGGCATGGGTCGCACGCGTCTCCCTTGTCGTCGCGGTCGCCGTTGGCCTGATCGGGATTCGGATCGTTCGGACAGTTGTCGCAGGCGTCTCCGGCGCGGTCCCCGTCGGAATCCGACTGGCTGGGGTTCCCGACGGTCGGGCAGTTGTCGCAGGCATTCCCGACGCCGTCCGAATCTCCGTCGGCCTGGTTGGCGTTGGAGATGGCCGGGCAGTTGTCGCAGGCATCCCCCTTGCCGTCCAGATCGCCGTCGGCCTGGGTCGGATTGGCGACAGCGGGGCAATTGTCGCAGGCGTCGCCGAACGGGTCTCCGTCTGCGTTGGCCTGGGTCGGATTGGCGACGGCGGGGCAGTTGTCGCAGACATCCCCGCGCCCATCACCGTCGGCGTCCGACTGGTTCGGGTTCGGGGTGGTGACGCAGTTGTCGCAGAGGTCGCCGACGCCATCGCCGTCGATGTCAGCCTGGGTCGGATTCGACATGCACGGGCAGTTGTCGGTCGGATCCGGCAGCCCGTCCGCGTCGCAATCCGCATTGGACAGCTTCAGGGGGCTCGAGACCGACGCCCCCTGGCGCCCGTCGACGACGAGGCCGACCGCGACATACGTGCAGGTCACGCCCGACTGATCGAACGGCACCGTGAGAGGAGAGGACGTCCCCGGCCCCGTCGTGGTCGTGAGAAGTCCCGGGGAGGCCAGAGGCGCCGTCCAGTTCGCGAGCCTGCCGCTCGTCGGCGGCGCGTTGCAGGGCGCCGTCTTCGCGTAGACCGCATAGCCGCCCACGACCGGCCGGCTGCCGCCGGGGAAGTCGGAGCACGAGCCCGCGGGGTTCTGGGCGCAATCGTCGTGCGACTCGGCCGCAGCCCAGGCGAGGGAAACGGTGGCCTGGCCGCCGGCGATCGGCGTGAGCAGAGTGGCGCGCGGGACCGGCGTGCGCGACGATCCGATGTTGAGCAGATTGCTGCCCGTCGAGTCGAGCGGGTTGGCCAGGTCGACGATGAAGCCACCGAAGGCGGTGCTGTATCCGACCGAGGAAAGCAGGTAGACGCCGCTGTAGGACGACGTTCCCTCATTCGTGATCGAGGTCAGGAAGGCCACGTTCGGCGAGTCGCCGTCCGCGCTGGCCGGGGGACAGCCGCTCGCTCCATCGTCCGCCCAGTTTCCGAGCAGCGTGATGATGCCGTCCGAGGCGCTGCCGGCGCTCGTCTGGCAGGGACCGCCCGCGTTGACCTGGCTGGACGACTTGCAGATCCAGATGGCCGAGCCGTTGTCGATCGCGGCCCCCCGGACGAAGACGCGCCCGGCGAGATCCGCTTCGGGCAGCCCGGTCCACACCGTGTCCAGGAAATGTCCCACGGGTACGCTGAAGGGGCACTGCTGGGCGTGCGCCACCGGCGCCAGCAGCAGGAAGGAACAGACCATCGCCAGGGCTGCCAGCGGCTTTACGATTCGTCTCGGACACATATGGATTCAGCCTCCTCGGTAAGCAGTTCAGGAGCGAGCATTCCCGGAACCGCGAATGTGCCCGAAATGTACGCCAAGCCGGGCGTCTGTCAACCAAACAATATGTCAGGCCGGCAATGAGGAAGCCGGGCCGGAGGCCTGGAGGGCCCGGATGATCACCAGGGTCTGGTCGTCCTCACGGTCCTGCCCCGAGGACCACCGGTCGATTTCCTCGAAAACCGCCCTTCGGAGGGCCTCGGCGGAACATGCCCTGTTTCGTAATGCGAAATCCTGGAGCCTGGCCTCGCCATACTCCTCTCCCTGCGCATCGCGCGCCTCGCTCAGGCCGTCGGAGAAGATGAGGAGGAGCGAGCCGGGCGGGAGCGCGGTCTGGGCCTGGGCGTACCGCGAGCCCTGGAAGGCCCCGACCATGACGCCCCCGGTTGCCAGCCGTTCGACCGTCCCGTCGGCGCCTACCAGGATGGCCGCATTGTGTCCGGCGTTGGTGTATCGCAGGCTGCGGGTCGAGTCGTCGTACA
>DATNEZ010000167.1:0-3818 GCA_035606645.1 Binatia bacterium | reverse complement strand
CACCCTGGCGATCGACCGGGGCAACGAGTCGGTCGCGTACCTGTACCAGCCCCTGCATCCGGCGATCCTCGATCTGATCCGCCGGGTCGTGGAGGCCGCGGGACGGAACGGCGTGCGCGTGTCGGTCTGCGGCGAGATGGCGGCCCATCCGGTCTCCGCCGTCATCCTGGCGGGGCTCGGTGTCCTGGAGCTCAGCATGAATCCGGCCGCCATCCCATCGGTGAAGCAGGTGATCCGCGCCATCCGCCTGGGGGACGCGCGCGCCCTGGTCGAGGAGGTCCTTCGCCTCGATTCGCCCGGGGAGATCGAGGCGCTGGCGCGCGCGCGCGTCGCGGAGCTGGCCCCCGCGGAGCCCGCGGCCGCCCTCGGGGGACGCCCGTGAGCATCCGCCGCGTGCCGAAGCCGTGGGGCGAGGAGATCATCTTCGCCCACACCGAGCGCTACGCCGGCAAGGTCCTCAGGATCCTCCCGGGCGAGGCGCTCAGCCTGCAGTACCACGAGCGCAAGGACGAGAGCCTGTATCTCTATCAAGGCTCGCTGCGCCTCCTGGTCCGGCCCGGTCCGGACGGCCCGGAGACGGAGACGCGGCTCGAGGCCGGGGCCGCGGTCCGGTTCCCGCCCGGGACGCGTCACCGGATGGAGGCGATCACCGAGTGCGTCCTGTTCGAGGTGAGCACCCCCGAGCTCGACGACGTCGTCCGCCTGGAGGACCGTTACGGACGGGCCCCCAAGGGCCCGGATTCATGACACGGAAGCCCCGTTTTGTGGGAGAATCCTGAACATGTCGGGCAGCATCCCGCGCAAGGCGCTCTACAAGCTGGGTGAGGTGTGCCAGCTGACGGATACCCAGCCGTACGTCCTGCGTTTCTGGGAGTCCGAGTTCCCGCAGCTCGCGCCCAGGAAGAGCCGGACGGGCCAGCGGCTCTACCGGCAGAAGGACGTCGACCTGGTCCTGCAGATCAAGCGGCTCCTCTACGAGGACGGCTTCACCATCGCCAGCGCCCGCAAGAAGCTCGGCCTGGGCGGGGGACAGGGGGCGCTCGACGACCTGTTCGAGCCGCCGCCGGACGAGGAGCCCGGGCGCGTGGCCGAGCCGGCCCGGCCCATGGGGACGGTGCTCTCCTCCCTCAGCCAGGGGCTCGAGGAGATCCTCGGGATCATGGACACGACCGATCGGAAGCTGAAGAAGAAGTGAGCCCGACGCGCCCCCTCGGGCGGGGACGGCACGCGCTGCCGGCCCTTCTGCTCATCGGCCTTCTCGCCGTCCCCGCACCGGCGGCGGAGCAGGCCTTCGATCCCGCCCTTTCCGACCCCCGCGCCGTGGCGATCGCCGACCTGGTGATGGCGGCGCTCGGCGGCCAGCGCGCCTGGGATCAGACCCGCTTCCTGCAGTTCGCGTTCGCCGTCGAGCGCCGGAACGGACGCTCGGTCTACCGCACGCACCTCTGGGACCGCTGGGAGGGGCGCCTGCGCTACCAGGCGACCGGCAAGGACAGGATGCCGTTCCTGGTGCTGCTCGATCTCCATACGCGCACCGGCGAGGCCTACAGGCTGCCGCTCGAGACGCCGGCCCAGGGGGCGCCGCGCGATCGCGCCCCCGAGCGCCTCGATCCGGATACGGAACGGCCGCTGCTCGCCGAGGCGTACGAGAGCTGGATCAACGACACCTACTGGGTGCTCATGCCCTTCAAGATGAAGGACCCGGGGGTCCGCCTGAACTACGCGGGAGAGGTCAGCCGGGACGGAGAGGACTACGACCTGGTCGAGCTCACCTTCGCGGGCGTCGGCCTGACCCCGGGGGACCGCTACTGGGCGCACGTCAATCGCAGGACGCACCTGATGGACCGCTGGTCCTACATCCTGCAGGACGACCCGCCGGGGAGCGAGCCGACGGTCTGGGACTGGAAGGGCTGGACCCGTCGCGGCCGCATCCTGCTCTGCCCCGAGCACGTGACGAGCCGGAAGGGGGAGACCGTGAAGATCGTCCATCCAATCCTGGAGGTCTACGACACCCTGCCGGACGCCTACTTCAGAAGCCCGGAGCCCCTTCCCGGAGAGATGGGGGAGCGGGCCAGGCCCCCTCGATGACGGGGGCGGGCTCCTAGATCACTCCGACCTTCCGGCCGACCGTTTCGAATGCCCGCAGCGCCTCTTCGAGATCCTCGCGGGTGTGCGTGGCCATGACGATCGTCCGCAGACGCGATTTCTCCTCGGCCACCATGGGGAAGTAGATCCCCTGTGCGAACACGCCCGCGGCGAACAGCTCGTCGGAGAAGCGGGCCGCCTTCGCCCCCGACCCGACGATCACCGGCGTGATGGGGGTCACGGAGGTGCCGGTCTGGAAGCCCAGGCGCTTCAGCCCCTCCTTGAAGAACCGCGTGTTGTCCCACAGCCGCGCGTGCCACTGAGGCTCGTTTTCCATGACGTCGATGGCGGCGCTGCAGGCGGCGATCACCGCGGGGGGGTGGGAGGAGGAGAACAGGAACGGCCGCGCACGGTGGACGTAGAAGTCCGTCAACAGCCGGGGGCCGCAGACGTATCCCCCCATGACGCCGAACGCCTTGGACATTGTTCCGATCTGGATGTCCCAGTCGCCCGTGAGCCCGAAGTGGTCGACGGTGCCCCGGCCGCCGGCCCCGAGGACCCCGGTGGCGTGGGCGTCGTCCACCATCGGGATGGCCTCGAACTCCCGGCACAGATCACGGATCGCCTTCAGGTCGGAGACGTCTCCGTCCATCGAGAAGACCCCGTCGGCCACGACCAGGATCTTGCCGGTCTTCCTGCCCCGCGCGGCAAGAAGGATCTCGCGCAGGTGGCCGTAGTCCAGGTGGCGGTAGATGGCCCTGTCCGCCTTGCACAGCCGGCAGCCGTCGATGATGCTGGCGTGATTCAGCTCGTCCGAGACGATCAGGTCCCCCTCCTGCATCAGCGTCGAGACGACCCCGACGTTCGCGGTGTACCCGGACTGGAACACCAGCGCGGCCTCCGTCGACTTGAAGCGGGCCAGGCGCTCTTCGAGCTCGAGGTGGAGGGACATGGTGCCCGCGATCGTGCGCACCGCGCCCGGCCCGGCGCCGAACTCCTCCACCGCGCGGCGGGCGGCGGCCACGACCTTCGGATGGCGGGTCAGCCCCAGGTAGTTGTTCGAGGACAGCTGGATGATCTCCCGGCCGTCCATGCGCACCCGCGGGCCGGCGGCGGTTTCGAGGACCCGGGGGTGACGGAAGATCCCTCTGGCCTTGAGGCCCGCGATCTCCCCCTCGAGGTACGTCTTCATCCTGTCGTTCATCGGCTCCCCGTCCCGGTCAGTCCTGGCTGATGCGCAGCACCACCTTGCCGCTCTCCCGTCCGATCATCTTCTGGAACGCCTCCTCGTAGCGGGGGAACGGGATCGTGTCGGTGATGACCGCGCGGATCCGGGATCGCACGTCCGCCCGCGACAGGAGTTCGCGCGTCGTGATCCAGGTGTCGTAGATCTTCCTCCCCACGATCCCCTTCAGCGTCACGCCGCCGAAGATCACGTCCTCGGCGTAGCGCTCCAGCGTGACGGCCTGCACCTTGGGAAGGCCGAACAGCAGGACCTTGCCGCCGCGCCGCGCCGCGCGCAGGGCGGTGTCGATGGCGTCCACGTGCCCGCTCATCTCGAACACCAGGTCGGCCTCGTAGGGGGCGGCCGCGTCCCGGATCAGCCCGGCGATCCGCTCGCGCTCCCGCGCTCGCGCCCGCCCATCGCCTTCCGGCGCCGGGGTCGACAGGATGGTCGTGGTCGCCCCCACCCGGGACGCCAGGTCGAGACGTAAGGCGCTCGTGTCGATCGC
>DATNEZ010000165.1:0-5256 GCA_035606645.1 Binatia bacterium | reverse complement strand
CGCGGCCGCCCTGCGGACGGCCGTCGCGGGCAAGGAGGCGGGCGGCTGCCTCGACCTGCACGCGTACTACCGGGACCGGCTTCCCCGAAAGATGTGGCAGATCGGAGGGTAGCCCCGCGGGGCGTGCTATTCTTCCGCGCTCCGGAGGGGCAGTCACGTGGCGGCGGCGATCGCAATCGGCCTGTTCACCTGCGCCGCGGCCGGCATCCTGGCGGCGCTCCCGCTCGCTCCCTTCGGCGAGCTCGGGCGGTTCTTCTTCATCCTGAATGCCGGCCTGGCGTTCCTGCTCCTGTGCCTCGCCGCGCCGTACAGGATCCCCTCCCAGGGCGCCTGGCCGGCAGGGTCGATCCTGGCCCTCCTGGCCATGGGCCTGGTGATCGCCTACATCGCGGCCCTTCTGGGGCTGCGCGGGGGCCGGTCGTCGCGGGGGCTCCTGGTGACGACCGCGGCCGTGTCGCTCCTGACGGTCGCGGTCGACGGCCGCGCCCTGGCGGGATCGCCGGGACCGGCCTGGGCCTTCGGGCTCAACGCGGTCTGCGCCGCGGCGCTGCTCGGCTCGGTGATCGTCGGGATGCTCCTCGGGCACTGGTACCTGGTGCGGACCCGGCTGGACGTGTCGCACCTGGTGGTGTTCGCCCGCCTCTTCGCCGCCGCGGTCCTGGTGAGGGCCGCTCTCTTCGCCGCCGGCCTGGCGGGCGCGGGGGCGCGCTCGGAGCTCGGGATGGGGGCGTACCTGAGATCCGCCGCGATCGATCGCGGCTTCTTCTTCTGGCAGAGGGTGATGTTCGGGATCGTGGGGCCCCTGGCGTTCGCCTTCATGGTGCACGAGACGGCGCGCATCCGTTCGACGCAGTCGGCGACGGGCATCCTCTACATCGCGGTGATCTTCGTGATGTACGGCGAGTTCCTGGCCCGCTACCTGGCGGTGGCCGGCGCGGGGCCGATGTGAAGCCGGAGGTGCTCAAGCCCGGGCCCGCGAGCGCGTCGTTTCTCTGCGACGGCTGCCAGCGGGAGATCGTCCAGCCGCTCGACGCCCCTGCGTCGCGCGCCGCCTGCCCCGGTTGCGGGCGCGGACACGACCTGCACGGGACCGGCGAGGCGATCGAGACGCGGGTCCTGTCGCGCTGCGTGCGCTGCGGGCTGGACCGGCTGTACGTGCAGAAGGACTTCAACAAGAAGGCGGGGCTCTGGGTGTTCGTCGTGGCCGCGGTGCTGAGCGTCCCGACCTGGGGGCTGAGCCTGCTCGCGGCCACCCTCATCGACCTCGCCCTCTACTTCGCCCTCGGGGACGCGACCCTGTGCTACGGCTGCGGCACGGTGCACCGGGGATTCCGCAGGAACCCGGAGCACGGCCCCTTCGACATCCACGTCCAGGAGGCGGTGGACCGCCGCCCGCGGACGGCGTGAGGACCCGATGAGCGCGGACACGGACGACAAGAGCGACTGGAAGGTCGTGTCGCAGTTCTTCATCGTGCCGCTGGCCCTGGTGGCGGTCCTGGTGAGCGTGTTCTTCGGGCTCCAGGTGCTGCGCAGCAGCCACCCGGATCCCCGGGCGACGCTCCGGCACCTGAAGGGCCCGTCCCGCTTCCTTCTGCCGTGGGCCGGCGACCCGAAGCGCTGGCAATCGGGCTACGACCTCTCGCTGGCGGTGCGCGGCGGCGGGGGCGAAGGCGGGGCGGCGCTGGCGCCGGAGATGGCGGCGGCGTTCCGCGAGGCCGGCGCCGATCCGCCGCTGCGCCGGTACCTGGCGCTGGCCCTCGGGCGCTCGGGCGACCCGCGCGCGGCCCCGGCGCTCAGGGAGGGGATGCGGGACCCGGACGGCGAGACGCGCCTGTATTGCGCCTGGGGACTGATGCGGATCGCCGACCGGACGTTCGTCCCCGACCTGCGGGCGGCGGTGGGCGACCGGGACGAAGCGGTCCGCACCATGGCCGTGTTCGCGCTGGGAGAGCTGGACGACCGGGACGGGGCGGCCGTGCTCGAGGCCGCCCTGCGCGACGGGTCCATGAGCGTGCGCTGGAACGCCGCCCTGTCCCTCGCGCGACTCGGGAACGACTCGGGGGAACCGGTGCTCATCGGGGTCCTGGAGGGGAAGGAGACGGCGACGGACGACAAGGTGAACGCGTCGGCGCGCCTCAACGCCGTCCGCGGGCTGGCCCTGCTGCGGGACGACGCCGCCCGCGCCGCCCTGCGGCGCGCGGCCGAGTCTGGGGCGGGCGACGAAGTGAGCGCGACCGCCCGTCTGGCGCTGGAGTCGATCGACGCGAAGGCGCCGCGGGCGTTGCCTTGACAGCGATCGCCGTCCCCCCTACGATGATCGTGCCGCCGCCCCGTCCGGCACTGCTGCGGGCGCGCGCGGAGGCGCCAGGGGATGCCCCGGAACCGATGGACGAGCCGCTCCGCTACAGCGACGTGGTGATGGATCACGCGCGGAACCCGCGCCACGTGGGCGAGATCCCGGGATCGCCGGCGGTCGCCCAGGTCGGCGACCCGGAGACCGGAGATGTCCTCCGCATCAGCTTGCGGATCGAGAAGGGGATCGTGGTCGAGGCGCGCTTCAAGAGCTTCGGATGCACCGCGGCCATCGCCTCGGGCAGCATGGCGACCACGCTCCTCGAGGGCCTGAGCGTCGAGGACGCCGGGCGCCTGACCAACCGCGAGGTGATCGCGGCGCTGGGCGGGTTGCCGGCGTCGAAGATCCAGTGCTCGGTCCTGGCGGAGCAGGCGATCCGCGAGGCCCTGAGGCGCCACCGAGAGGCCGCCCAGACGGAGGAGGTCCGGTGCCTTTGATCGGCAAGCCGGTGAGCCGGCCGGGCCGGCCCACGCTGCTCGACCTGACCTACCTTCCCTCGATCCTCAAGGGGATGTGGATCACCTTCCGTCACCTGTTCCGTCGCAAGGTGACGATGCAGTATCCCGAGCAGACCTGGCAGATGCCGGACAATTACCGCGGGCTTCCCGCCCTGGTGCGCGACCAGGCCGAGCGCGTCAAGTGCGTCGCCTGCTTCCTGTGCGAGTACGTCTGCCCCCCCAAGGCGATCCACATCGAGGCGCAGGAGATCGAGAGCGGGGTCGAGAAGGGGCCGAAGGTGTTCGACATCAACATGCTGCGCTGCATCATGTGCGGGTACTGCGAGGAGGTCTGTCCCGAGCAGGCCATCTTCCTGACCCGCGAATACTCCACGGTCGGCCTGAGCCGCGAGGAGATGATCTTTCCCAAGGACAAGCTGCTCCAGATGGGGGGCATCCGCGGGGACTCGATCCGCAAGTGGTCGCGCCTGACGCAGGACGGGGAGGGTCCCCGGGCCCAGGGCGCGGAGAGGAGCGCGGTGCGATGAGCGACGTTCCGGGCCGCGCGGCGACGTCCTTGCCTGCTGCGGGACACGACGAAGGGGCCCTCGACCCCTGGCTGCTCACCACGCGCCTGGCCGACTACGTCGCCTGGGGCCGCAAGAACTCCCTCTGGCCGATGCCGATGGGGCTCGCCTGCTGCGCCATCGAGCTGATGGCGATGGTGGCGCCCCGCTACGACGTGGCGCGCTTCGGGGCGGAGGCGCTGCGCTTCTCGCCGCGCCAGGCGGACATGATGATCGTGGCCGGGACCGTCACGAAGAAGATGGCGCCCGCCGTGAAGCGGATCTACGACCAGATGCCCGAGCCGAAGTGGGTCATCGCCATGGGAGCCTGCGCCTCCTCGGGCGGCATGTTCCGCTCCTATCCGGTCGTGCAGGGCGTGGACGAGATCATCCCCGTCGACGTGTACATCCCGGGCTGCCCCCCGCGTCCCGAGGCCCTGATCGAGGGGATCATGCAGGTCCAGCGGCTGGTCGAGGAGCGCGCGAAGGCCGGGCGGGGGAAGTCCCTCCCGGGGGCCGCGACCCGGCCCAGTATTCGGACAGGCTCCTGACGATGCCTGTCCCCGACGTCCCGGACCGTCTCGAAGCCGAAATCCTCGCGGAGATCGCCGCCCGCGGGCCGATCCCGTTCGCCCGCTTCATGGAGCTGTGCCTGTACCACCCGGCCCACGGCTACTACACGCGCGGTCTCGGAGGCGGCGGCGGGCGGGACTACCTGACGAGCAGCGGACTGCACCGCGCCTTCGGCGCCCTGATCGCCCGGCAGGCCGAGGAGATGTGGCGGCGCGCCGGCCGTCCGGACCCGTACCTGTTCGTCGAGTTCGGCCCCGGCGAAGGCGTGTTCGCCGGCGATTTCCTGCAGGAAGCGTCGCGGCACCTCGCCTTCCTGCGGGCGCTGCGCTACCTGATGGTCGAGCCGAGCCCCGCGCTCAGGGAGCGGCAGCGCGCGCGCCTGGAGGGGCGCGGCACGGCCGGCGTCACGTGGCTGACCGAGGCGGAGCTCGACGCGCGGGCCAAGTTCGCGGGGTGCCTGTTCGCGAACGAGGTCCTGGACGCCTTCCCGGTGCACCGGGTCGTGGGAACGAGCGCCGGGCCCCGCGAGATCCACGTCGCGGAGCGTGACGGCCGGCTCGAGGAGATCGCCGGGCCGTTGTCCGGCGACGCGGTGGAGCGGTTCCTCGCGGAGTCGGGGATCGCCCTCGAGGAGGGACAGGAGGTCGACATCAACCTGGCGGCGCCCTGCTGGGTGGCCTGGGCCGCGGGGCTCCTGCAGCGCGGCTACATGCTGCTCGTGGACTACGGATACGAGGCGCGCGATCTCTACGTCGCGGCGCGTCCCCGCGGCACGCTCCTGGCCTATCACCGGCATCGCGTGAACGAAGAGTTCCTTCTCAGGCCCGGAGAGCAGGACCTCACGGCGCACGTCGATTTCTCGGCGGTGCGGCGCGCGGCGGAGACCGCCGGCGCCCGTCTTCTCGGCCTGACGACGCAGTCGCGCTTCCTCCTGGCCCTCGGGGCGCTCGAGTTCCTGGCGGCGCCGGCGGCCCTCGCGGCCGGAGGGGCCGGTCAGGCGGGGGTTCCGGCGGCGCGGCGGGTCGAGGCGCTGCGGGAGCGGGAGGCCATCAAGGACCTGGTCCTGCCCGGGGGGATCGGGGATCGCTTCAAGGTGCTCGTCCTGGGCGTGGGGGAGGTGACGCGCGACCTCGCCGGGCTGTCGCGCCCCTGGGCCCGCGGGCCGGAGATGGCCGCCGCCACCCCGCCGTCCCCGCCGCGCGGCGCGGCCGAGGACGGGGAGGACCGATCGTGAGCGCGCCGCGACTCGATGCGGCCGGGGTGCTCGACGCCCTCCGGGCGGTCAAGGACCCGGAGCTGAACGTCGACATCGTCTCCCTCGGCATGA
>DATNEZ010000117.1:0-3269 GCA_035606645.1 Binatia bacterium | reverse complement strand
GCCGGGGACGTGAACGGCGACGGCTACGCCGACCTGCTCGTCGGCGCGCCCTACTTCGACAACGGCCAGACGGACGAGGGGCGCGCGTACGTCTATTTTGGCAACGGTGGCCGCGGCGCCTCCGTCCGGCCGCAGCAACGGCGCGCGGACGATGCCGCCCCGATCGTCCTGGGGCTGCGTTCGCGCACCCCGGGCTCGTTCCGGCTGGCGGCGCTCGGGCGCGGCGCCCTCGGCAGGGGCCTGGTGAAGCTCGAATGGGAGGTGAAGGCGCGCGGCCGCTCCTTCGACGGCACCGGCACGCAGCGCAGCGCGGCGTGGACCGACAGCGGAACGGCCGGGGCGGCGATGAGCGCTCTGACGAGCGGGCTCGAGCCCAATGCCTGGCACTGGCGCGTGCGGCTGCTCTACAAGACGAGCACCTCCCCCTTCCTGCAGTCGAGCCGCTGGTTCTCCAGACCGCTGAACGGCTCCATGGAGACCGACGTCGCGCTGAGCGCATTCCTCGGCGGCGTGGTCTGGGAGGATCTCGACGGCGACGGCCTGCGCGGCGGCACGGAGCCCCGCATGGCGCGGCTCCAGGTCTTTCTGCAGAATACCGGGGGAGTCACGACCAGCGCCACCTTCACGGACAACCAGGGGAACTATCGCTTCGAGATCCTCGACGCGGCCCCGCATCGGATCGCCTTCATCCTGCCCGCCGGATACCAGTACACGCTGCCGGACCAGGGGGTGGACGACGCGCTCGACAGCGACGCCGATCCGTTCACCGGGCAGACGGCCATCGCCGGTCCGCCGTTCCAGGCGTCGGACGGAGTCTCGTGGAGCGCCGGCGCGCTCCGGATAGGCCCGTGCGTGCCGCCGGACGAGCCGGTCTACATCTACAACGCACGCCTGAGCCCCGACGGCAAGGGGTACACGATCCTCGACTTCCAGGACCCGAACCAGGCGCTCCAGCGGACCGGCTACAACGTCCGCCGTTCGTCGACGGCGGCGACTCCCAAGTCGTCCTGGCCGATCGTGGCGACGAACGTCGTGGACATGGACGCCGCGACGGCGAATCTGCAATGGGTCGACACCTCGGGGGCGATCTCGCCGAGCGGCATCTGGTACTACGACGTGACCGCCTACAACGGCGCCTGCGGCGCGGAGGGACCGTTCTGACCTGACCGGGGCGCAGGCCCCGGTCGCTGCGCCAGGATTCCGGCCTCCCGGCTCCGCCGTCGTGCTAGAGTCTGCCGAATCGCATTCTCCTTGCTGGCGGCGATGAATTCATCCGACCCGGACGTGCGGGTCAGGGAGGACTCCATGGGCAACGGCCGGGTCAATCGTCGTGCCTTCACCAAGGCGTCGGTCGCGGCCGGCGCGGCCGCGGTCGCGCTGGGCCGGCTGGGCGCCGAGACCCCCGCGGCGAAGAGCCCCGCCTCCGGCGCCGCCACGCCGGGCGGGGGACGCGCTCCCGCGGATCCCCCGCAGGGGTGGCGCGAGGGGACCACGATCCCGGGCGAGTACTACGTCGATCCGAGGCACTACGAGAACGACGAACGGTTCCTCGCCGAGCATTTCTGGCTGCTGGTGGACCACCAGAGCCGCATTCCCAAGCCCGGGGACTATTTCGTCTTCGAGTACGGCCGCGGCGAGAACGTGATCATCCTGCGCAACGACTCGGGGGGGATCAACGCCTTCCACAACGTCTGCCGGCATCGCGGATCGCGCCTGTGCCGTGACGACGACGATCCCCGGCCGGGCGACCGTCGGCTCTCCGTGAACCAGCTGGCAGCCAGCGGCAACACGCCGCTGTTCCGCTGCCCGTATCACGCCTGGACCTACGACCTCGAGGGCCGGCTCGTCCAGACCTACGGCATGCCGAAGGACTTCGATCCGTCGAAGAACGGGCTCATCCCCGTCCATCTGAAGGTCATCCAGGGACACATCTTCGTGAACCTGTCGCGGAAACCCGAGCCGCCCGACTTCAAGGAAGACGGGGACTACCTGGAGACGTTCGGGGCGCAATACGGCTTGGCCAATCTCAAGGTCGCCGCGCGGCGGTTCTATCCGATCAAGGCGAACTGGAAGCTGGCGATCGAGAATTTCCTCGAGTGCTACCACTGCGGGCCGTCGCACAAGAGCCTGGTGACGACCCACAACTGGGATTACAGCCTGTCGCCGGAGCAGCGGGCCCGCAGGAACCGGGAGGTCATCGCGTGGGAAGGGGTCGATTCCGCGCGGCCCGCCGCGGGCCAGGGGGGGATGGGTATGGGGGGATCGGCCGATCCGGAATACCTCATCGGCGAGCTGAACCCCGGCTTCCTCACCGGGTCGCTCGACGGCAAGCCGGTCGCCCCTCTCCTGCCGACGATCAAGGACTGGACGCATCGCACCGGAATCACAACGACCTCCTGGTCGACCGGCTACTGGCAGGCGTACGACGATCACGTCATGGTGGCCCGCTTCACGCCGCGCGACGTGGCGAGCACCGATTGCGAGATGTTCTGGCTGGTGAATCCCGGCGCGGTCGAGGGAAAGGACTACCGTCCCGAGAACGTCGTGGCTCTCTGGGACATCACGATCCGAGAGGACATCTGGATCGTCGAGAACAACCATCTCGGGGTCACGTCCCGCGCCTACGGTCCCGGGCGGTACGCCACCCACGAAGACTATCCGGCGGGGTTCATCAAGTGGTACATGACGGAGGTCGTGAAGGCCTGAGGCGCGCGCCGGCCGCCCGCCTCGCGATCGCCGCCCTGCTGGTGCTCGCGAGCGGGTGCGCTGCCGGCGCGCGGCGCCACGGGCTCGCGACCGCCGCCGTCGCGGACGGCGCAGGACATGCCGTCCGGGACGGCGTCTATACCGAGGAGCAAAGCCGGCGCGGGGAGGCGTTCTTTCTCGCCACGTGCGCCAATTGCCACAAGCCCGAGCTGACGGGATCGCAAATCGTGCCCGCGCTCGTCGGCGACGCCTTCCTGGAGCGCTGGAGCCGCAAGACCGCCGGCGACCTCTTCGAGAAGGTCCGCAGCATGCCCCCCGTCCCGATTCCCGTGCGCCCCACCGCGCGGGAGTATGCGGACATCGTCGCGTTCATCCTCAGCAGGAACAGCATGCCCGCCGGGCAGCAGGAGCTCGCCGCCGACTTCGAGGCGCTGGCGACCATCCGGATGGGAGAGTAACCCTCCCGTCTGCTGTCCGGATTCCGCGAGCCCTGCGCCCTCGACTCCGCTGCAACCGGTCCTGAAGGGAACTCCGAACGGGACTCCCTGTCCAATCACCGTAGA
>DATNEZ010000114.1:0-4960 GCA_035606645.1 Binatia bacterium | reverse complement strand
GGTCGCCCAGGCGTATCTCGAGTTCCTGTACACCCCGGAAGGGCAGGAGATCGCCGCGCGGCATTACTTCCGCCCGCGCCTCAAGGCGGCGGCCGACAAGTACGCCGCGCAGTTTCCGAAGGCGACGCTGTTCACCATCGACGACGTCTTCGGCGGCTGGGCCAAGGCGCAGAAGGCGCACTTCGCCGACGGCGGCGTGTTCGACCAGATCATGAAGTCGAAGAGGTGAGCCCGTGCCGTCCGGCGTGAAGAGTCGGGGGAACATCCTGCCGGGGTTCGGCCTGGCGATGGGGTTCACGCTGGCGTACCTCGGGCTCATCGTCCTGATTCCCCTGTCGACGATCCTGCTCAAGACGGCGAGCATGACCTGGGGGCAGTTCTGGGACACCGTCTCGGACCCGAGGACGCTTCATGCCTGCCGCCTGAGCTTTCTCGCCTCGCTCGCCGCGGCGTTGACCAACGCGGTGTTCGGCCTCCTGGTCGCCTGGGTGCTCGAGCGCTACGACTTCCCGATGAAGCGGTTCGTGGACGGGCTGGTCGATCTGCCGTTCGCCCTGCCGACCGCGGTCGCGGGGATCGTCCTGACCACGTTCTACTCGGGTAACGGCTGGGTCGGCCGGTACCTCGAGCCGCGCGGCATCAAGGTCGCGTACACGCCGCTCGGCATCGTCGTCGCCCTGACGTTCGTCGGCCTGCCGTTCGTCGTGCGCACGGTGCAGCCGGTCCTGCGGGACCTCGACATCCAGCTCGAGGGGGCGGCCGCCATCCTCGGCGCCTCGCGGCTCCAGACCTTCAGGCGGGTCGTCCTGCCGCAGATCCTGCCGGCGATCTTGACCGGATCGACCCTGGCGTTCGCCCGGGCCCTGGGGGAGTACGGCTCGGTCATCTTCATCGCCGGCAACCTGCCGATGCGCTCGGAGATCACGCCCCTGCTCATCATGATCAAGCTGGAGCAGTTCGATTACGCCGGGGCGACGGCGATCGCCCTGGTCTTTCTCCTGGCGTCCTTCCTGCTGCTCTTCCTGATCAACCACGTGGTGCTGCGCCGCACCGCCGCCCAGGCAGGCTGAGCGATGGACGCCACGCGCCCGCGCTACCTGACCGAGCCAGCCGCCGTCCGCTGGCTTTTGACCTTCGTGGCCCTGGCCTTCCTGCTGCTCTTCCTGTTCCTGCCTCTGGTGGTCGTGTTCGCCGAGGCGTTCCGCAACGGGATCGGCGCCTACGCCGCGGCGCTCGCCGACCCGATCGCCCTGTCGGCGATCCGCCTGACGCTCGTGACCGCCGCGATCGTCGTCCCCGCGAACGCCGTCTTCGGGGTGGCCGCCTCCTGGGCGATCGCCAAGTTCGATTTCCGGGGCAAGAACCTCCTCACCACCCTGATCGATCTGCCGTTCAGCGTCTCGCCGGTCATCGCGGGGATGATCTTCGTCCTGCTGTTCGGGGCGCACGGCCTGGTGGGGCCGTACCTGCTGGAGCGCGACATCCGGGTGATCTTCGCCCTGCCCGGGATCGTCCTGGCGACGACGTTCGTGACCTTCCCGCTGGTGGCCCGCGAGCTGATCCCGCTCATGCAGTCGCAGGGGAACGACGAGGAGGAGGCCGCCCTCACGCTCGGCGCGGGCGGATGGCAGACTTTCTTCCGCATCAGCCTGCCGAAGATCAAGTGGGGCCTCCTGTACGGCATCGTCCTGTGCGCCGCGCGCTCGATGGGGGAGTTCGGCGCGGTGTCGGTCGTCTCGGGCCATGTGCGGGGCGTCACCAACACCCTGCCGCTGCACGTCGAGATCCTCTACAACGAGTACCAGTTCTCCGCCGCGTTCGCCGTGGCGTCCCTGCTGACCCTGATGGCGCTCCTGACGCTCGTGGTGAAGGGGCTGATGGAGTGGCGCTCGGGCCGCCGGGCGAACGCCTGAACGCGACCCGGCCCAATACTCGGACACACTCCTTCAGCCTGCTAGAATGACCGCCGCGCCGCGTCCTCTCCCGGCGCCCGGGACGCTTCGACCATGCGCCGCTGGAGCCTTGGGACCCACCTCACCGCCCTGAACGTCGGCCTCGTGGCCGCCGTGGTCGCCTCCGTCGCCCTCGCCGCGGCCGGCCTCCTGCGGCGGCTGGGGGACGAGCAGGCGATGGCTCGCGTTTCGCTCGCCGGCGCGGGGGCGGTGCGGGCGATCGAGGACTCCGGGGCGGACCTTGTGACCTCGGCGCGCCTCCTGGCGGAACGCCCCACCCTCGAGGCGCAGGTGCGCGCGGGGGACTTCAGGAGTCTTCAGGAATTCCTCGCCCGATTCCGGAAGACCAGCCGCCTGTCGGGCTGCGCCGTCTACCTGTCCGACCGGCTGTTCGCCCACGACGGCGCGCTCCCCTGGGACGAGATCGCCCGCGGTCCCCGCGGCGCCGACAAGCCGTTCGTGCTGCACGCGCGCGCCGGCGGGGCCCTGATCCTGGCGGCCCGCGCCCCGGTCCCCGAGCGCCCCGACGCCTATGTGGCGGTCACCCTGGTCCTGGACGAGCCGTTCGCCAAGGGGATCGGCCGCCTCGTCGGCCTTCCGGTGCGCATCCTCGATCGCCAGCAGGCGATGGCCGAGGGGCCCGAGGAGTACCTGCGGGGGAGGGCGCTCGACGCCGAGGAGGCGATCGCCGAGCGCCTCGACGAGGCGGGGGCCTACCTGTCGGTGCATCCGCTGCGCTCGCCGAACGGCGAGGTGGTCGGCCTGGTCGAGACCGGCCTGCCGATCGTCGGATTGAAGTCCTCGCAGAGGCGCTTCATGCGATCGCTCCTGCTCATCGCCCTGGTCGTGGGAGGGCTGGCGGCGAGTCTCAGCGTCGTCCTCGGGCGCCGGCTGGTCCAGCCGCTCGAGGCCCTCACGGAGGCCTCGGCGCGCATCGGCCGGGGGGACCTGCAGACGCCGGTGCCGCGCGTCCCGGGCTCCGAGATCGGCACGCTCCAGGCGGCGATGGAGGAGATGCGCGGGCGCCTCCTGCACCTGACCGCCGAGCTGCACGGCCGCCAGGCGGAGGCGGACTCGATCCTCAGCGGCATCGTCGAGGGGGTCTTCTCGGTCGACCGCCAGAGACGCATCCGCTACCTGAACCCGCAGACCGCAACACTCCTCGGGATCAAGCCCGAGGAGGCGATCGGCCGCTTCTGCGGCGACGTGCTCAATCCGCAAGGGCCGGAGGGGGTGAGGCCGTGCGAGGACCGCTGCCCGATCCTGCACGCCCGCTTCCGCGGCAGCGCCCGCGCCCACGAGGACCTGCTCCTGCGCACCGGAGAGCGCCGCAGCGTCGTGATCACCAGCGCCCCGGCGGACGAGAACCGGAGCGGCGACCCGGGGACCTCGGGCGCCTGGTGGAGCGGCCCGCCGCAGTTCCAGGTGATGCGCGACGAGACCGAGGTGGAATCGACCCGGCGTCTGCGCGACACGGTGCTGGCCAACATCACGCACGAGTTCAGGACGCCGCTCACGGCGCAGCTCGCCTCGATCGAGCTCTTGCGCGATCGCCTGGGAGAGCTGAAGACCGAGGAGGCGCGCGACCTGGTCCTGTCCCTGGAGCGCGGCACGCTGCGCCTGACGCAGCTCATCGACAACCTGCTCGAGAGCGTGCGCATCGACGCGGGGCACGACTCGATCAGGCGCCAGGAAGTGGCCCTCGAGGAGGTCGTCGACGAGGCGGTCGACCTGGCCTCGCCGCTCCTGGCGCTGCGCGAGCAGACCCTCGACGTCGAGCTGCCGTACCCGCTCCCCCAGGTCCGGGGGGACGCGCCGCGGCTCGTGCAGGTGTTCGTGAACCTGCTCGCGAACGCCAGCAAGTTCGCGCCGTCCGGCACGCGCATCGCGGTCGGCGGCGAGACGCGGGCCTCGACGGTCGTCCTGTGGGTCGAGGACGAGGGGCCGGGGCTCCCCCCCGACTCCGGCGACCGGCTGTTCGAGCGCTTCATGCGCTCGCCGGGAGAGGAGCCGCGCGAGAGCGGCATGGGGCTCGGCCTGTTCATCGTCAAGTCGATCGTCGAGCGTCACGGCGGTCGGGTCGAGGCGCACGATCGGGAAGGGCGCACCGGCACCCGCATGTGCGTTATCCTGCCGGTGGAGCGCACCGCGTGAAGATCCTGGTGGTGGACGACGATCTCGAGCTGTTGCGGCTCATCGCCTTCGCGCTGCGCCAGGCGGGCTACATGGTCCTCGAGGCGCAGGACGGGCCGCAGGCGCTTTCGGTCTTCGAGCGCGAGCGGCCGGACCTGGTGGTCCTCGACGTGAACCTGCCGCGCCTGAACGGCTTCGAGGTCCTCAAGAAGATCCGCGCCGTGTCGGAAGGGCTGCCGGTGATGATGCTCACGGTGCGCACGGGAGAAGAGGACCAGGTCCGGGGCCTCGACCTGGGGGCGGACGACTACCTCGGCAAGCCGTTCAGCCCGCGCACCCTCCTGGCGCGGGTGCGGGCGCTCCTGCGACGCGCCGGCGTCGACCGGCCGGCCCCCCTGACGGCGGGGGACCTGCTGCTCGATCTCGAGACGCAGACGGTCCGGGTCAAGGGCGGGGACCCGGTGCGCCTGACCAACCTCGAGGTCCGGCTGATGCAGCTCCTCCTGGCCAACGGCGGCCACACGCTGCCGCTCGAGCGCCTGACGTCGCACGTCTGGGGATACCGCGGGCTGGGAGACCGGCAGCTCCTGAAGCAGCTCGTGCACCGTCTGCGCCGGAAGATCGAGGTCGATCCCGCCAGCCCGCGCTACCTGGTCACCGTGACCGGCGTCGGCTACGCCCTCTATCCGGCCGGGATCAAAGAGTAGCCCCCTCCGCCCGGTCCAGCGCCGGCGTCGCCGCCGGCACGGCGCGCGCCTGCAGCGGGTAGTCGCGCTCCCGCCAGGCGCCGAGCCCGCCCAGGAGCGGCCGGACCCGCGTGATCCCCCTCTTGTGCAGCAGGAGCGCCGCCCGGGCGCTCGTCGCCTCGTTCGGTC
>DATNEZ010000111.1:0-18418 GCA_035606645.1 Binatia bacterium | reverse complement strand
CTCCCGAGTATGGAAGGATTCTAGCACCCTCCCGGACCGCCGGTGCCCATAGTGGCGCCCAGAGTGTGGAGACATGTCCTGGGCATGGAGCCGTTCGCCGGCGGGATCCGTCCGCGGACAACCGGCCGTCCGCGAACGCGGTACCGCGGTGAAGCGTGGAGAACTCCTTGATCCAAGGAGGGGAGACGACCTGGCGCAACCCTTGAAGATGGATGGACATGGACCGGCAGGTCGTCGCACTCGTCCGATTCGGTTCCACACTCTGAGCGCCACTATGCCTGTGCTACCATCCGCCCCCGGCGTGCCGGGAGCCGTCGAGGCCGCAGCATGACGAAGGGGAAACAGCAGAACCGGCGCGCCCGCAAGCGGCTCGAGGTGCGCTACGGCCTCGAGGAGCCGCGCTACATCGGATACTCCGGCAACCTCTCGAAGACCGGGATCATGGTGCGGGCCGTGCACGTCTTCCCCCCGGGATCGGTGCTCAACCTCGAGCTGAAGCTGCCGGGCGGGAGCGTGCGGGCCCGAGGCGAGGTCATCTGGGCGCGCGAAGGCCCGCCGCAGTGGGTGATGACCGGACGCATCGGCATGGGGATCACCTTCATCGAGCCCCCCGCGGAGCTCCTGGCCCACGTCGACAAGTGATCGCGTGAAGCCCGCCGGGTTCTTCCGTCCGGGGTTCACGGATCTGCTCGGCGTCTTCCTGGTGGTCCTCGTCGTCCTGGGCGGATCGCACCGGCTGTTCAACGACGCCGACGCGGCGACCCACGTGGCGACCGGCTGCTGGATTCTCGAGCACCGCCAGATCCCGCGCGTCGACCCGTTCTCGGGGACGCACGCCGGCGCGGAGTGGTTCGCGCACGAGTGGCTCGCGGACGTCGCCTCCGCCCTGGCATGGCGGGCCGCCTCGTGGCCGGGCCTGCTCGCGGCGGCGGCCATCCTGATCGCCCTGGCGCACGTCCTTCTCTTCCGGTTCCTGGTGCGGCGCGGCGACGACGTCCTCGCCGCCTTCGGCGCGGTCGTGGCGGCCGCGGCCACGGCCTCGTCGCACTGGCTGGCGCGACCGCACCTGTTCACCGTCCTGTTCCTGGTGATCGCGGCCATCCTGCTCGAGGAGGTGGTCGCCGGGACGCGGGGCCGCGGCGCCCTGGCCGTCCTGCCGCCGCTTCTCGTACTGTGGGCCAACGTGCACGGCGGCTTCCTGGTCGCGTTCGTCGCGCTCGGCTGCTATCTCGCGGGCGCCCTCCTGGCACCCCGCGGACGTTCCCTCGCGGTCCCGCTCCTCCTGACGATCGCCGCATCGCTCGCCGGCATCCTGATCAACCCGTGGGGATGGCGGCTGCCGCGGCACCTCATCGCGTTCTTCGCTTCGAAGGGGCCGGCGCTGCGGGCCACCACCGAATTCGCCCCCGCCGCGTTCGACGACCGCGCCGGCGCGGCGCTCCTGGTCTTCCTGGGGCTGTGCGCCGCCGGGCTCTACGGCAGCCTGCGCGCGAAATCGGCTCCCCGGCCCGGCACGCTCCTGGCGCTGGGCGTGACGGCGGCGATGGCCTTCCTGTCGATCCGCCACGTCGAGGTCCTGGTCGTCTTCGGAGCGCTGGTCATCTCGGGCGGCTTCTCGGCCCTTCTGCGGAACCATGCGGACTCGCCGACGCGCGCGCTGCTCGAGAGGCTGCGGGCCCGGGAGGCGCGTGCCGGGGGGGGCATCCTGCTCGTCCTGCTCGCGCTGCTTCCGGTCCTGGCGGCGGCGGGGGCCCTTCCCCGGGCCGGGTTCGACCCGGAGCAGTTTCCGGTCGGCGCCGTGGCGGCTCTCAAGGCGTCGGGGCCCGCGCCGGCGGGGCCCGTCTTCTCGGCGGACGTGTGGGGGGGCTACCTGATCCTGGAATGGCCCGAGGCGCGGGTGTACGTGGACGGGCGCTGGGACATGTACGGAGACGCCTTCTTCATGCGCTATGCCGACATCTACCTGGCGCGCCCGGGCTGGCCGGACGGCCTGCGGGAGGCGGGTGTGAGCCTGGCGATCCTGCCGCGCGATGCGCCCCTGGCGGAGGCGATGCGGGGCAGCGCCGATTGGGAACTCCTGCGCGCGGACGGGCCCGCCGAGGTGTTCCGCCGTCGCGAGCCGAATACCCGGACCGGCTCCTAGCAGGCGTCGCCGGTGCCGTTCCCGTCGCTGTCTTCCTGTCCCGGATTGGCGACGCCGGGGCAGTTGTCGCAGGCATCGCCCCGTCCGTCGTGGTCGCCGTCGGCCTGGGTCGGGTTGGCGAGGCGCGGGCAGTTGTCGTCGATGTCCAGCCTCAGGTCCCCGTCCGTGTCGAGCCCCTGCGGGGTGCAGGCGACCGAGATCGGGCGCGGCTGGCCCGCGGACGTGAGGCCGATCGTCCCTTCGCCGCAGCGGTTGGTCCCCGCGATCAGGTAATAGAAGATGACGCCGCGCGGCGGGTTCTCCGGCTCGTTGAACCCGTAGGTCGTGATCTCCGCCGTCCTGCAGGCGATGTTGGTCAGGTACGTCGGCCCCGTCGTCGCCGATCCCCGGTAGACCTGGAACACGTTTGCCTGGGCGATCGGCGTGAAGGTGAACGACTCCGGCGGGATCGACGACAGCGGCCGGATCGTGGCTCCCACCTCGCCGGGGACGGCGCTGACGCTGTTGATGAGGGGCGCGCAGTCCGAGGCGTCCGGCACCAGGTCGTTGTCGTCGTCCGGGTCCTGGCAGTCGAGGATCCCGTCGCCGTCCGTGTCGGCGTTCGCGAAACCGTCGTCCACGACGCCGTCGCAGTCGTCGTCGATGCCGTTGCAGACCTCCGTGGTCGGGGTCCCCGGGGTGCAGGTCTGCGGCACGCCGCCGACGCAGGCCTGGACCGAGCGCTGGCAGGCGCCGACCCCGCAGGTCGTCGATCCCAGGTTCTCGTCCACGGAGCCGTCGCAGTCGTCGTCGATGTCGTTGCACACCTCGGCGGTCGGCGTTCCCGGAGTGCAGGTCTGAGGCTGGCCGCCGACGCAGTTGTTGACCTGGCGGGCGCAGGCCCCCGTGCCGCACGTGGTGAACCCGAGAGACTCGTCGACCAGCGAGTCGCAGTCGTCGTCGAGGGCGTTGCACGTCTCGATGGCGCCCGGGTGGACCGAGGGATTGAGATCGTTGCAATCCACGTCCGAGGGGAAGCCGTCGTGGTCGGAGTCCTGGCAGGCGTCCCCGTTGCCGTCGCTGTCGCTGTCGACCTGGTCCGGGTTGGCGCGCGTCGGGCAGTTGTCGCACGCGTCGCCCACGCTGTCCCGATCCCCGTCGACCTGCGTCGCGTTGGCGATCAGCGGGCAGTTGTCGTCCATGTCCCTCACCGTGTCGCCATCCGTGTCGAGCGTCGTGTTGGCGGAGCACGGCGACGCGTTCGGGATCTCGCAGGTCCCGGGAGGCGACACCAGGCCCAGGCACCCCTCCTGGCAGACGTTCGCGCCGGACACCAGGTAGTAATAGGCGGTGCCGCGCGGCGGGTTCGAGCCGTCCTGCGCGGAGAGATCGGGCGAGTTGGTCTCCAGGCAGACGTGGTTGTACGAGAAGGGCGTGCCGATGGTGAACGTGCCGCGGTAGACGTTGAACACGTACGCCTGGGGGATCTTCGCCCAGGTCAGAAGCGTCGGCGACCCCGAGCCGACCCGGAGGCTCGGACCCACCGGCCCCGGTACCGACTGCACGGTGGCCAGGCACGGGGCGCAGTCGAGCAGGTTCGTCACGCCGTCGCCGTCGCAGTCGGGGACCTGGAACTCGTAGGCGCCGAGGTCGACGGTCGGAATGTTGTCGTTGTTGCCGTCCTGGATCCTGGGCTGGCCCTCGAGGTCGAGCGGGGAGACCGGCACGCCCGGGGCCGGCTGGTTGCTGCCGGCGTCGACCACGGGGGAGGTCGGCTGCAGCCGGAAGTCCTCGGTCGCGTCGGTCGAGCTGCCCCAGTTCGCCAGGAGCTTGAGGGCCTGCGAGGCGGCAGGCAGGGCCGGCGTGAAGGTCAGGACGTTGGTGGACGTGTTGACGTTGGTGATGGTGCGCGCCACGCCGTCGTTGTTGAGCTCGAGGACCTGGTTGGCGAGATAGCGCGAGGCCATCAGGACGGCGACCGTCGTGGTCGTTCCCGCCGCGACGCTGACGTCGGCGAACAGGGGCGGGTGCGTGAAGCGCGGGTCGACGGCGGTGTTGTTGTTGACGCCGATGACCTGGGCCTCGACGAAATCGCCGCCGATGTTGTCGACGGTCGCCGGGACCTTCACGTTGTTCCAGAAGTCCGTGTACGTGATGATGGGGCTCGTGATGTGGCTGTGCAGTCCGGCGGTGTTGCCGGCGGCGGTGACGCTGTTGCCGGCGATGAGGTTGTTGGAGACCAGGACCTGGGGATTGCCCGACTGGGAGATGAGGGCATCGACGCACACCGCGCCGCCGTAGTTGGCGTAGGCGTAACCGGAGGGGGCGCTGGCCAGGGTGAGGCTGTTGCCGAAGATGGTGTTGTTGATGACGCGCGCGGTGGCCTGGTACAGGTTGATGCCGCCGCCGTACTGAGTGGAGGAGTTGCCGTAGACGAGGTTGTCGGCGACGGTGACGTTGCCGTACACCATGATGCCGCCGCCCCCGAAGGCGGAGCGGTTGCCGTAGATGATGTTGCGCGTGACGAGGGTGCCCGCGGAGCCGTCGACGCGGATGCCGCCTCCCTTGCCGACTTCCCCCTGCGCGACGTTGTCGGCGATGGTGTTCGCCTCGATGCGGGCGTGCGTCGTGACGACGCCGGCGCCGCTCCCCTCGACGTGAATGCCGCCGCCGATGCCGAGGGAGTCGTTGGAGCCCCCGCCGAGCGGGGGCGGGTTGGCGACGTTCCCGGCGATGAGATTGCCGATGATGATCGGGTCGCCGTAGCCGACGTAGACGCCGGCGCCGACAAAGTTGGCCTCGGCGCCGGACATGATGTTGCCGGTGATGACGTTGTTGCTGACGACGGCGTCGCCAAAGACGAAGACGCCGCCGCCGGCGATGCGGGCGGATGCGGAGCGTACCTCGCCGATGCCGCCGGTGATGCGGCAATTGCGGACAGAGAAGTCGGTGCGCGCGCGGCCGGAGAGGCCGGCGGCGAGGATGACGGCGGAGCGGGTGTCCCCCGTGGCATTGATGGTGGTCGTGGCCGGGCTCTCGCAGATCACGTGGATGTTGGGCAGGATGTAGATGTGCCCGGTATAGGTTCCGGCGGCCACCTGGATGGTGGCGCCCGAGGCGGACCCCGCGACGATTCGGGAATCGGCGTCGGTGATGGCGGCGGTGATGGTCCTGAAGGGGGCTGCCTGGGTACCGCAACCGGTCGTGCAGGTGCTGTTGTCGTCGACGTACAGGGTGACGGTGCCGGCCGCCACCACCAGGCGTCCCACGAGCGCCAGCGCAGCGAGCGCGGCCACCGTGGCGAACATCCTCGTGACGGATCGAAGCCTTGCAGACGGGCCGAAAGATTCGCCCCCGGTCGCGGCGGGGATCCTCGTGTTCGGCTGTCCGTCCTCAGTGACCGTCACGCCCCTCCCGGGCGCCCTGGACACATCTCCCCCACTCTGGACAGGATGCCATTCACACCGGAGACAGACTCTCTTGTACGCCGTTGACGATGGTTGTCAACAGGATTCTTGGGCGACGGGGGGGTGAATCACCGGGACGCCATGTTCGCCGAGAAAGGAAATGCAGGCGGAGGACTGAGACCGGGAACGCGGGTGGCCTCCGGCGTTCGATGCGCCCCCCGCAGTGCTATCATAGGGGCTGCAAGGAGGGCCCCCTTGGCCAAGAACCCGAGCGCCTTTTCCGTCAATGAGAGAATCCAGCATGAAGACTACGGTCCGGGCACGATCACCGAGATCGGACCGTCCACGACCACGATCGAGTTCGATCAGGCCGGCCGGAGGAAGTTCGTGAGCAGCATCGTCCGCCTGGTGCGCAGCGACATCGCCGCCCCGGAGCGGCGCGCCAAGAAGGCGCCGGCCCGCAAGCGCACCGCCGGCGCGACGAAGTCGAAGAAGTAGGCCCCGACCGGCCACCTTTCACCGTCCCCACTCGAGACCCGTGCGCATCGAGACGACGCATGCCCGCGGAGCGGCCATGGCGCTCGGCGCCGCCCTGCTGTTCGGGGCGAGCGCGCCGTTCTCGAAGCTGCTCCTGCGGGACTTCGGACCCCTGACTCTCGCGGGGCTCCTGTACGTCGGGGCCGGCCTCGGGCTCTCCGCCTGCCTCCCCCTGAGGCGGGACGGAACGGGCGGCGCGCCGAGGGTCCTCGAGACGGCCCTCAAAAAGTCCGACCTGCCGCTGCTCCTGGCCGCGATCCTGTGCGGGTCGATCCTCGGGCCGTCCCTCATGATGTTCGGTCTCCAGAGGCTGTCGGCGGTGACCGGCTCGCTCCTCCTGAACCTGGAGCCGCCCCTGACGATCCTGATCGCCGTCCTGTGGTTCCGCGAGCATATCGGCTGGAGGCAGGCCGGCGCGGCGGCCCTGATCGTGCTCGGAGAGGTGATCGTCGGCTACCGCGCGGGGGAGATGCGGACCGAGTGGGTCGGCGTCGCGGCGATCGCTCTCGCCAGCACGGCGTGGGCGATCGACACGAACCTGAACCAGAGGCTGTCGCTGCGCGACCCGATGGCGCTCGGAGCCATCAAGGGGCTCTGCGGCGGCGTCCTCATGCTGCTCGCGGCCCGGATCGCGGGGGAGCCGCTGCCGGGCATGCGCGCCGTGGCCTGGGCGCTCCTGCTCGGCGTCGTGTCGTACGGCGCCAGCGTCCTGCTGTTCTTCCGCGCCCTGCGCGATCTCGGGGCGGCGCGGGTGGCCGCCTACTTCGCCACCGCGCCGCTCGCGGGCGCCCTTGCGGCCGCCCCTGTGCTCGGCGAGCGGCTCGGAGGGGCCGAGTTCGCGGCGATGGCGGTCATGGGCCTGGGGCTGGGACTGCTGCTGCGGGAAACGCACGACCACGAGCACACGCACGAGGAGATGGAGCACGATCACGCCCACGTGCACGACGAGCACCACCGGCACCAGCACGGCCCGGGGACGGCCGTCGCCGGGCCGCACGCCCACCCGCACCGGCACGACCGGCTGACGCACACGCACCCGCACGTCCCGGACCTGCACCACAGGCACCCGCACGATTGAGCGGGGCCAGGAGCCTGCTAGGAGCCGGTCCGCCGCAGCACGCGGCCCGGGCGCTCGCCGGTCGCCTTGCCGTCCGCGAACACCAGGACGCCGTTCACCCAGACTTTGTGGATGCCGGACGACAGGGCGTGCGGATCGGCGGGGGTCGCCCTGTCGATCACGGTCTTCGGGTCGAACAGGACGAGATCGGCGCGCAGCCCGGCCTTGACCAGGCCGCGATCGGTGATCCCCATGTTCGCCGCGGCGAGAGCCGACGAGCGGCGCACCGCCTCCTCCATCGTCATCACTTTCCGTCCGCGCACGTAATGCCCCAGGATGCGCGGGAAGCTGCCGAATCCCCGCGGGTGAGGTCCTTCCAGGTAGCCGTCGGTGCAGAAGTTCATCCACCGCCAGCGCATCAGCCGTTCGACGTCCGGCTCCGACATGCTCGTGCCGATGACGCTCTCGGCCCCGCGGCCGGTCTCCTTGCGCATGGACTCCGACATCCGGATCAGGTCGATGAGGGTCGTGACCGGGTCGCTCCCGCGAATCCGGGCGATGCTGGCGACCGTCTTCCCGGCATAGGTCGGCTCCGGGTCGAACTGGGTCAGAAGGAGCCCGTCCGGGCGGGCGATCTCCTTCAGCACGAGCGTCGCGGCGGCGCGGTCCTCGAAGTTGCGCTCGGGGAAGAGCACCGTCAGCGTCGATTCCCAGTAGAGGTAGGGATACATGTCGCCGGTGATGTTCACGCCCTGCGCCCGGGCTCGATCGAGCCGGGCGATCAGCTTGTCGCCCTGGCCCCACCATTTGAGCATTGCCAGCTTGGTGTGGGAGACCTGGACCGGCAGCTTCGCGACGCGGCCGATCTCGATGATCTCGTCGATCGCCTTCCAGAAGTACCGGTCCTCGCTGCGGATGTGGCTGATGTAGCGGCCTCCGTGCGCGGCCGCGACCCGGGCGAGCTCGATCACCTCCTCGGGCGCCGAGTAGATCCCCGGGTCGTACTCCAGCCCCGAAGACAGGCCGATCGCCCCGGCGCGCATCTCCTTGTCGAGCAGGCGCTTCATCGAGTCGATCTCCTCGGGCGTGGCGTGCCGCCGGAAATCGTCTCCCATCACCAGCTCGCGCAGCGTCCCGTGGCCGGCGTAGGACGCCAGGTTGACGGCCGGGGGACGGCGCTCCACCTTCCGGAAGAAGCGCGCCAGCGGGAAGTACGATCCGCCGTCCTGGCCGACGACGATCGTCGTGATGCCCTGGCTGGTGGCGGCGAGCGCGTCGCCGTGAAGGAAGATCTGGTCGTCACCGTGGCTGTGGGTGTCGATGAAGCCGGGCGCGAGCGCCAGCCCCGTGCCGTCCACGATCACGGCGCCAGGCGGGGGCGCCATCGGCTTGCCGACCTCGACGATGCGGTCCCCCTCGATGCGGACGTCGGCCCTGCGACCCCGGGCGCCGGTGCCGTCCATGACCGTCGCCCCCCGGATGACCGTGACGCGGGATCCCCCGGGGGACTCGTCCCCGGCGGCGTGGAGCGCGGCAAGACCGCAGGCGCACAGCAGAGCGAAAAGAACGGCAACACGGCGGCGGGCCCTGGACATGATGGGATGGCTCCTCAGTAATGGGACCGGGCGGGGATCCTAGCACGGCGGAACCGTTGACATCGGGCGGCGCGTCGGGGAAGATGCGGCGCGGTGGACATCCGCACTCTCTGCGACATCCTGGCTCGCCTCCAGTCCGGCGCCCCCAAGCCGGCGCTCCTGCGCTTCAAGTCGCAGGGCTCCTGGCAGGACATCTCGACCGGCGAGTTCGCGGCGAGAGTGCGGGCGATCCTGCGCGGTCTCGAGTCGCTCGGCGTGCGCCGGGGGGATCGCGTCGCCATCCTGTCGGAGAACCGTCCGGAGTGGACCGTCTTCGATCACGCCGCCCTGAATCTCGGAGCGGTCGTCGTGCCCATCTATCCCACTCTCCTGACCGAGCAGGTGCGGTTCATCCTCGAGAACAGCCAGGCGTGCCTCCTTCTGGCCTCGACCGGCGGCCAGGTGGACAAGGTCCTTCCGGTCCTGGGCTCCCTGCCCGCCCTGAAACAGCTGGTGGTGCTCGATGCCCCCGCAGGAGGGCTGCCGCCCGGGGCCGCCTCGTGGTCCGCCGTCCTGCGCGACGGCCGGGCGCTGGACGAAGCCGATCCCGGCCGGTTCGAGGCGGCGCGCGGGGCGATCGGGCCGGAGGACATCGCGAGCATCCTCTACACGTCCGGGACGACCGCCGCGCCGAAGGGAGTCATGCTCACGCACGCGAACTTCGCCTCGAACATCAACGCCACGCTGCGCGTCATCCCCTTTACCTCCGAGGACGTGGCCCTGTCGCTCTTGCCTCTGACGCACGTCTTCGAGCGGATGGTCGAGTTCACCTACATGGCCGCGGGGGCCACGATCGCCTACGCCGAGTCGATCGAGGCGGCGGCGCAGAACATTCCCGAGGTCCGGCCGACCGTGGTGGCCGGCGTGCCGCGGCTGTACGAGAAGATCCACGCGCGCGTCCTGGCGACGGTGCGCGCCTCCTCTCTCTTGCACCGGCAGATCTTCGGCCTGGCCCTCAAGGTGGGGAGGTCCTGGTCGCGCGCCGTGCTCGCCGGGGGCCGGCCGCCGTTCCTGGCCCGGCTTCTCCACCCGATCACCGACCGCCTGGTGTTCGCGCCGCTGCGGCAGAAGCTGGGCGGGCGGATCCGGTTCTTCATCTCCGGCAGCGCCCCGCTGGCCCTCGAGGTCAACGAGTTCTTCCACGCCGCCGGCCTCCGCATCCTGGAAGGGTACGGCCTGACCGAGACCTCCCCGGTCATCGCCGTCAACACCCTCGACCGGACGCGCCTCGGCACCGTCGGACCGATCGTCCCGGGCGTCGAGGTGCGGATCGCTCCGGACGGCGAGATCCTGGCGCGCGGTCCGAACATCATGAAGGGGTATTTCCGCGACGACGAGTCGACCAGGGAGGCGATCCGGGACGGCTGGTTCGCGACGGGGGACATCGGGCTTCTGGACGAGGACGGCTTCCTGAAGATCACCGACCGCAAGAAAGAGGTCCTGAAGACCTCCGGCGGCAAGATGGTGGCCCCGCAGCCGCTCGAGAACCTGCTCAAGACCGATCCGTTCATCTCGAACGCGGTCCTGATCGGCGATCGGCGCCGGTTCATCTCGGCGCTCATCGTCCCGAACCCCGAGCTGCTGGAATCGTACGCCCGGCGCAAGCACATCGACCTGACGCGCGTCGAGGACCTGATCCGGCATCCCCAGGTCCTGGACCTGTTCCGCCGCCGGGTCGAGGCCAAGATGGCGGGCCTGCCGTCCTACGAGACGATCAAGAAGTTCCGGCTGCTCCCGAAGGATCTGACGCAGGATGCGGGAGAGCTGACGCCCACGCTCAAGGTCAAGAGGCGCGTCATCGAGCAGAAATACGCCGGCCTGATCGAGTCGATGTACGCCGACTAGGCGGCTTCAGTCTGGAGGTGCCACGCATCATGTTGACCCGCCGAGAGGCGATAGCGGCACTCGCATCCGCGGCTGCACTCCCGCTGATGTCCGCGTGCGCACGGTACCGTCCGCCGACACCGGCTGCAACAAACGAGGCCGACGCGCTCCGGCTGCTCGATGGCGTGGCTGACAATCTGCTTCGGCTGTCGCCGGAGTCTGCAACCTCGCTTGGCATCGACACCGGTCCGAGAGCCGCTCTCCGATCCCAGCTTGCCGATCGCTCTGCGGGGGGCAAGCGGCGGGTGGCGCAGCAGCTTGGCGCGGACCTGGAGCGCGTCAATGCCTTCGACACGAGCGGGCTCTCGCACGCAACGCGAACGAGCTTCGAGGTGGTGCGAAGTGCCTACGCGACGTCGCTCGAAGGCTTCGCACTCCCGTACGGCGACATCACCGTTGGAAGCTGGCGCAACACGCCGTATGTCGTCATTCAGAACGTCGGGGCCTATCTCGACATCCCCCGCTTCCTTGACAGCGAGCATCGAATCGAGGACGCCACGGACGCCGAGGCGTACCTCGCGCGGCTGCAGTCGTACGCGAATCAGCTTGAGGGAGAGCTTGAGCGTCTGCAGGCGGCGCGCGCAATGGGGCTCGTGCCGCCGGCGTTTCTCCTCGACAAGGCGCTGGAACAAATGCGTCTCTCGGCCAAGAACACCCTCGCCGGCGGGACGATCGTCGACTCCATCGAGCGGCGATCGAAACACATTCCCGGCACATGGGGTGAACGCGCGCAGCGGATCGCAGTCCAGGAGATCGTGCCGGCGCTCGAGCGGCAGTTACGCGAATTGGAGGCACAACGAGCCGTCGCAACGAACGATGCGGGAATCGCGGCACGTCCACACGGCGAGGAATTCTACCGCTGGGCGCTCAAGGCATCGACCACCACGAACATGTCGCCGGACGAGGTCCACGAGATGGGCCGAAGAGAGGTGCAGCGCCTGCACGCGCAGATGGACGCAATCCTGAAGGAGATCGATTACGCGTCGGGCACGGTGGGCGAACGGATGAAAGCGCTGGCGCAGGATCCTCGTTACAGGTTTTCAGAAGGCGACGAGGGTCGCGCCGAAATCATGGCGTTCATCAACAATCGCCTCGACTGGATTCGGGCGCAGATGCCGCGCGCGTTCAACAGGCTCGTGAGGCCGAACATGGAAGTGAAACGGCTGCCGCCGGAAGAAGAACCGGGCGCTCCTGGTGCGTACGGGGGCGCCGGATCGATCGACGGCAAGATCCCCGGCCGGTTCTGGATCAACCTCAGAACCCCCAGGCTCCACAGCAAGTACAGCCTCGCGGATCTGACCTTCCATGAAGCGATCCCCGGCCACATCTGGCAAGGTGAATACACGCACGACATGCCGCTGATTCGTCAGTTGCTTTCCTTCAACGCGTACTCGGAGGGATGGGCGCTCTATGCCGAGCAGCTTGCCGACGAGCTTGGCGCATATGAAGACGATCGCGTCGGGCGCCTCGGATATCTGCAGTCGATCGCCTTCCGGGCGTGCCGGCTGGTTGTCGACACGGGCATCCACGCCAAGGGATGGACGCGCGAACAGGGCGTCACATTCTTCGTCGATGTGAACGGATCAAACCCCGAGGAAGTCGCAAGTGAGGTCGATCGCTATTGCTCATGGCCGGGACAGGCCTGCGGCTACAAGGTGGGGCACGGCGAGATCAACCGCCAACGCCAGAAGTCGACGACGGCGCTCGGACCGAGGTTCGACGTGAAGGCGTTCAACGATACCGTGGTGCGCGGCGGCAACGTGCCGCTCGACGTGCTCGCCAGGAATGTCGACGAATACGTCCGGACCACGGCAACCTAGCGAGTTCCTCGAGCCTGCCGAGGCGCCGGGCATGGTCGCTCACTGCTCCGTCCCCGTCTCGAGCTCCTCGATGCTTCTGGGCCAGTCGTCCTTGAGCAGGCGGGACAGGGCACGCTCTGCCAGGATCCTCCCCTCCGTCTGGCAGCGCGGGCAGTAGTTGCACTCGTTGTCGGCGTAGACGATGCGCTGGACCGGGGCGCCGCAGTCCGGGCACGGCTTGCCGAACCGCCCGTGGACCGCCATCCCGTCGCGGAAGGCGGTCACCTTTTCGGGAAAGCCCGCGCCGCGCTCGCGCCGCAGCCGCGCCGTCCACTCGGTGAGGACGCTGCGGGTGGCGTCGAAGAGCCGCGCCGCCTCGTCGTCCGCCAGGCGCCGCGTGAGCCGCATCGGCGACAGGCGCGCCCTGTGGAGGATCTCGTCGGAGTAGGCGTTGCCGATGCCGCTGAACAGGCGCGGATCGGTGAGGGCCCGCTTGAGCGTGTGGCTCTCGATCGCGAGCGCGGCCCGGAAGCCGGGCAGGTCCGCGTCCAGGACCTCGAGGCCGCCCCGCGCGAACGATCGCAGCGCCGCCTCGCCCTGGACGACGTGGAGCGAGGCGCGTTTCTTCGAGCCGGCCTCGGTGAGCAACAGCGTCCCGCCGTCGAAGTCGAAGGCCGCCAGCCCCAGGCGTCCCGGGATCTTCGCCCCGGCCGGCTTCCAATGCAGGCGGCCGGCGATCATCAGATGCACCACGAGGAACAGGTCCCCCTCGAGCCCGAGGGCGATCCGCTTGCCGAGGCGCCGCAGGTCGACGACGGCGCGTCCCTCGGCGCGGCGCAGCGGCGGATCGACGCTGCGCAGGAGGAACGGGCTCCTGAGGCGCACCGCCAGGAGCCGCCGCCCGAGGATGCGCTCGTGCAGGGCCTCCAGGTAGACCTCGACGTCCGGGAGCTCGGGCATGTGGCTCCGCTTGGCTCGGACACGCTCCTAGGCGCCGAGGATGGCGTCGATATCGAAGACCGAGCCAAGACGCGGCTCGAACGTGCGGCACCCCAGCTCCTTCGCGAGACGCCGCCCCAGCGCGGCGGCGGCCGGAGGTTGTCCGCGGACGGTTCCCGCCGGCGAACGGCTCCATGCACCGCGCGCGTCTCCACACTCTCGGCGCCACCATGTACAGAATACCCGAGGAATGAGGAACGCTCGAGACGGGCCGCACGTATGATGCAGCGTCCTCCCCAGGAGGTGACGATGAGACGTCCCGGATCTCTCCCGCAGGCCCGCGTTTCCGGAAGACTCCTGCTGCCGGTGCTCCTGCTCGTGGCGGCCGCATCGGTCCCGGCCCGCGAGGCCGCGGCCGCAGGGCCCGGGCCATCCGTCGATGTCCAGGCCGCGACCGAGGCCTGGCTCGCCAAGGTCCCGGCGGACAAGCGGGCCAGCTCCGACGCCTACTTCGAGGGGGGCTACTGGCTCGCGCTGTGGGATTTCCTGTACGCCGCGGCGGTCCTCCTGCTTCTCCTCTCGACCGGGGCGTCCGCGTGGATGCGCGACCGGGCCGAGCGGCTCAGCCGGATCCGCTGGCTGCAGGCAGGGCTCTACTGGACGCAGCTCATCGTGGCCTGGACACTTCTGCAAGCCCCGCTGTCGATCTACGAGGGCTACGTCCGCGAGCACGCCTACGGCCTGTCCACCCAGACGCTTCAGGCATGGCTGGGAGACTTCGCGAAGATCCTCCTCGTGAACGTCGTCCTGGGCGCCCTCCTGTACCCCGTGCTGTACGCGGTGCTGCGGAGGGTCCGCGCCTGGTGGGTCTGGGGATCGCTGGTGGCGGTGGCCTTCCTGCTGTTCGTGCAGATTCTCGCCCCGGTCTTCATCCTGCCCCTGTTCAACACCTTCACCCGGCTGGAGGACCCGGCGATCAGGGGGCCCATCCTGAGCCTGGCCCGGGCCAACGGCATCACGGTGAACGATGTCTTCGTGTTCGACGCGTCCCGCCAGTCGACGCGCATCAGCGCCAACGTCAGCGGGTTCATGGGGACCGAGCGCATCTCGCTGAACGACAACCTGCTCAAGCGGTGCACTCTGCCCGAGATCCAGGCGGTGATGGGGCACGAGATGGGCCACTATGTCCTGCACCACAACTACAAGGGGGGCGCCTTCTTCGCCCTGGTCATCATCATGGGGGGGCTCTTCCTGAAGGCGTCGTTCGACGGCACGGTCCGCCGGTTCGGTGCCCGCTGGCGCGTGACCGGCATCGGCGATCTCGCGGGCATGCCCCTCGTGCTTCTGCTGTTCCTCGCGTACCTGTTCGCCATCACCCCCGTGTTCAACTCGGTCACGCGCACCCTGGAAGCCGAGGCGGACCTGTTCGGCCTGAATGCCTCGCGGCAGGCGGACGGAGCGGCCGAGGTGGCACTGAAGCTCGGGGAGTACCGCAAGCTGGCCCCCGGGCCGCTCGAGGAGATCATCTTCTACGATCACCCGAGCGGCCGCAGCCGCATCGAGATGGCGATGCGCTACAAGGCCGAGAACCCGGGCCCGAATTGATAGAATGTCGGCGCCATGCTTGCCGCCGGCCCATCCCGCACCTTCCAGGCACGCGCCCTTGACAGGGGCGCCCGCGCCCTCGCCGCGGGCTTCCTGATGATCGCGCTCGGCTGCGCAGGGGAACCCGGGCGGCCGGGCGGCGGCGACGCCGTCTCCCCGGGGCCGGCCGCGACCGCGGGCCTGCGCGAGGTCAAGAAGGGGGACGGCACGCGCCGGATGGCGGAGCGCCTGGAGGGGATGACCCGCGCGCTCGATCCGAAGAAGAACATCTTCGTCAACACCGATCGCGTCGCCATGCTCAAGAAAGGCGTCGAGGAGAACCCCGGAAGCCGGATCGAGATCCTCCCGCTGCTCGCCGACGAGCTGCTCAAGGCGGGGAGATCCGAGGAGGCGATCGCGGTCGCCGAATCGCTCCTGCATCCGTCCCCCGCCGAGGCCCACAACGCGCCCCCTTTGAGCGAGACGCACGAGTTCCTCGGGCTGGCCTACATGCGCCTGGGGGAGCAGGAGAACTGCATCGCCCATCACGGCATCGATTCCTGCCTGCTGCCGATCCGGGGGACCGGCCTGCACCGCCTGCCGCGCGGGTCGCGCGGCGCGCTGAAGGAGCTCGGCCTCGCCCTCGAGGCCAGGCCGGACGACCTGGGGGCCCGCTGGCTCTACAACATCGCGGCCATGACGCTGGGGGAATACCCCGACGCCGTCCCGGCGAAGTGGCGCATCCCGCCGAAGACGTTCGTCTCCGAGTACGACATCAAGCGGTTCTACGACATCGCGCCGGCCCTGGGCGTGGCCACGTCGGGGCACGCCGGCGGGGCGATCATGGAGGACTTCGACGGCGACGGCCGGCTCGATCTGATGTACTCCTCGATGGGAGTGCGCGACCCGATGCACCTGTTCCGGAACATGGGGGACGGCACCTTCAAGGACGTGACCGAGGCGGCCGGCCTCGTCGGGGAAGCGGGGGGACTGAACATCATCCACGCCGACTACGACAATGACGGCGATGCGGACGTCTTCGTCCTGCGCGGCGGCTGGATGAAAGCCGGCGGCCGCTACCCGAATTCGCTCCTGCGCAACAACGGCGACATGACGTTCGAGGACATCACCGAAGAGGCGGGCGTCCTCAGCTTCCATCCGACGCAGACCGGCGCGTGGGGGGACTACGACAACGACGGCTGGATCGACCTGTTCGTCGGCAACGAGTCGACGCCGGACGATCCGCACCCGTGCGAGCTGTATCGCAACAACCGGGACGGGACGTTCAGCGACCGCACGCTCGAGCTGGGCCGCGCCGATTTCGGATATGTCAAAGGGGTCGCGTGGGGGGATTTCAACAACGACGGCCGCCCGGATCTCTATGTCTCGGCCCAGGCGGGCGACAATCACCTGTTCCGCAACGACGGCCCGCGCGCCGCCCCGGGGCCGCACGGCGAGCAGTGGCAGTTCACGGACGTCGCCCGTGAGGCGGGGGTCGATGGGCCGAAGGATACCTTCGCCGTCTGGTTCTGGGACTACGACAACGACGGCTGGGAAGATCTGCTCGTCGCCGGGTACCGGATCACCGACATGAGCGATGTGGTCGGCATGCACCTGGGGCTGAAGCCTCAGACCGAGATGCCCCGGCTGTACCGCAACAACGGGAACGGGACGTTCGCGGACGTCACTCGTGCCGTGCGGCTCGACCGCGTCGCCCTGCCGATGGGGAGCAACTTCGGCGATCTCGACAACGACGGCTGGCTCGACGTCTACTTCGGGACCGGCAAGCCGCCGCTGGGCGCCCTGATCCCGAACCGCATGTTCCGCAACGACGGGGGGAAGGTCTTCCAGGACGTCACCACGTCGGCCGACGTCGGGAACCTGCAAAAGGGGCACGGCGTCGCCTTCGGCGACATCGACGGCGACGGGGATCAGGACATCCTCGAGGAGATGGGCGGCTGGTTCGAGTCCGACATGGCGAAGAGCGTCCTGTTCAGGAATCCCGGCCACGGCAACCACTTCGTGACCCTGCGGCTCCAGGGGCGGCAGTCCAATCGTTCGGCCATCGGCGCGCGCATCAAGGTGCACGTCGCGACGGCCCGCGGCCCCCGCGACATCTACCTCACCGAGGGATGGGGCGGCAGCTTCGGCGGGTCGAGCCTGCAGCAGGAGATCGGCCTCGGGGCGGCCAGCGCCATCGAGGCGATCGAGGTGAAATGGCCCGCGGGGTCGACGCAGGTGTTCCGGGAGGTCGCCATGGACAAGGTCTACGGCATCATCGAAGGGGAGGCCGCCCCCCGGCCGGTGCAGGCGGGCGTCATCCCGTTCCCGGAGCCCCGGTGAAGCGGCGAGCCGGGCACAAGCTTTCGGCGCGGGCCAAAGACGAGCTGCGCTTCAAGCAGGCGATGGGTCTCGCGCTGATGGCGACCGACGCCGTCCTCGTGATGGGGAAGGGGCAGGAGTCGCAGGAGCGGGGCGGAACGCGGTCGCCGCTCGACAAGAAGTGGGTCGGGCTGGCCACGCGCCTCGAGGCGCGGCTGCGCACGCTCGGTCTCGAGCCGCCGAAAGAGGACGCGTGGCTGCACGGCAGCCTGAACGTGCTCGACTATCGCTGCCGCGTCCTGTCGGCCTTCATCGAGGGGCTGGCCGAATGGCCGGCGCGACCCGGGGAGTGGGAGCAGCTCGGGAACGTCGTGGCGCGCATGTGGGCCATGGTCCACACGATGCAGGACTCGTTCCGCGATCTCGAGCCGGCCCTCGAGAGGCTTCTCGTCGCCATCTGCAGGGTCCAGAGCCCGGGCCGGCACCTGAAGAGGAAGGCGCGGTCGAGAAAGAGCCGCGCGTGAGCCGGGTCCGGATCGCCGTGATGCCTGGGCCGGGAAGGCCCGTCGAGCTGCGCGAGGCGGACGAGCCCGATCTCGAGCCCGGCTCGGCGCTCTTGAGAGTGGAGCTGAGCGAGGTCTGCGGCACCGACGTGGCCCTGCGCGACGGGCGTCTCGAAGGCGTTCCGTACCCGATCATTCCGGGACACGTCAGCGTCGGCCTCCTCGAGAAGATCCGGGGGACGATCGCCGACGTCGAGGGGCGGCCGTTCCGGGAGGGGGACCGCGTCACGTTCCTCGACGTGCACAAGACCTGCCATGCCTGCTGGTACTGCCTGGTGGCCAGGGCCACGACCCGCTGTCCGAAGCGCAAGGTCTACGGAATCACCTACGGGCTTCAGGACGGCCTGACCGGCGGGTGGTCGGAGGCGATCCACCTCAAGGCCGGCACGCGCCTCCTCCGCCTCGAGGGCGTGGATCCGGACCGGCTGATGGCGGGGGGCTGCTCCCTGCCGACGGCGATCCACGCGGTCGAGCGCGGCGAGGTCGCGCTCGGCGACACCGTCCTGGTCCTGGGGAGCGGCCCGGTCGGGCTCTCGGCGATCGCCGTGGCCCGGCTGCGCGGCGCGGCGG
>DATNEZ010000108.1:0-4669 GCA_035606645.1 Binatia bacterium | reverse complement strand
CTGAACGAGGAGGTCCACGAGCTCCTGAAGAACTACAGCGACGAGATCAGCCGCGGCATGGTCAACTACCAGGAGCTGTTCCGCAAGGTGAAGTCGAAGCTGGCGCGGGACCGCAAGCTGGTGATCTCATGAAGCTCAGCCACGAGCGCTGCGTGCACCTGTCCCACCTCCTGATCAACGCCATGGAGGACGACGATGACATCGAGTTCATGGGCGACCTCAACGACATCCGCCTGCGAATCTTGAATATCCTCGAGTCCGAGCTGATCAAGGAGGAGGAGATGGAGGAGGCGATCCGCCGCAAGATCGCCGCGCAGAGGCGCGATCTTCCGGAGGGCAGCGCCGAGTGGGACCTCCTGTTCCGCAAGTACCTCGAGGAGGAGGTCAACAAGGTGAAGCGGGTCCGCGAGTAGCGAGGAGCCCGATACTCGGACAGGCTCCTGAGCCGCCGGACGCCACGCCATGAGCACTCCCCGCCAGATGAACACTCCCCGCCAGATCGTCGTCGGGACCGCCGGCCACATCGACCACGGCAAGAGCGCCCTGGTCCTGGCCCTCACCGGCACCGATCCCGACCGGCTCAAGGAAGAGAAAGAGCGCGGCATCACCATCGACATCGGGTTCGCCAGCCTCGTCCTGGACGACGGCACGCGCCTCGGCTTCGTCGACGTGCCCGGGCACGAGCGCTTCGTCAAGAACATGCTGGCGGGGGTCGGCGGCATCGACCTCGTGCTCCTGGTCATCGCGGCGGACGAGTCGATCAAGCCGCAGACCCGCGAGCATTTCGACATCTGCCGCCTGCTGCGCATCCGGCACGGCGTGATCGTGCTGACCAAGAGCGACCTCGTCGAGCCGGACATCCTGGACCTCGTGAAGCTCGAGGCGCGCGAGTTCGCGGCCGGGTCGTTCCTCGAGTCGGCCCCGGTCGTCGCCGTGAGCAGCCGGACCGGCGCCGGCCTGGACGAGCTGCGATCGGTCCTGCGGGACCTGGCTCCCCGCGTGCCCCCGCGCCCGGCCCGGGGGCTCATGCGCCTGCCGGTCGATCGCTCCTTCAGCATCAAGGGGTTCGGCAGCGTGGTCACCGGGACGCTCATCGCCGGGACGATCCGCGAAGGGGACGAGGTCGCGGTCCTGCCCCATGGCATGACCGCCCGCGTGCGCGGCATCGAGGTCTTCAACCACCAGACGAAGGAGGCCCTCCCCGGCCAGAGAACGGCGGTCAATCTGCAGGGGGTCGAGGCCGGTGCGGTCGAGCGCGGGCACCTCCTGACCGTGCCGGGCATCCTGAAGCCGGCCCCCATGCTGGACGTCGAGCTGGAAGTCCTGCCGGCGTCGGAGGCGCCGCTTCGGGACCTGGCCCGCGTCCGCTTCCACCACGGCACGCTCGAGGCGATGGCGCGCGTGAAGCTGCTCGAAGGGAAGGCCGTGCCGCCGGGCGCCTCGGGCTTCGCCCAGCTCCGCCTCGAGACCCCCGTCGCGGCCCTGCCGGGGGACCGGTTCATTCTGCGACGCTATTCCCCCCCGGTGACGATCGCCGGCGGGACGGTCCTGCACAACCAGCCTCCCAAGCTGCGCCCCGCCGCGCCGGGGGCGCGCGAGCGGTTCGCGCGGCTGGCCGACAAGGCCCCGGCGACCCGACTTCTCGCCCTGCTGACCGAGGCCGGCCCCTCCGGCATCGATTCGAGCGGCCTCAGGTCCCTGACCGGGTTCGATCCCGACGAGACCGCCCGCGAGCTGAAGGAAGCCGTGGGCGCGGGCCGCGTCGTGGCGCTGCCGGCGCCCGACGTCCGGTACGTGGAGGGAGAGGCCTGGCGTGCCCTGTCCGCGCGGGTCGTGGCCGATGTCGGGGCGTTTCACAAGAAGGAGCCGCTGAAGGAGGGACTGTCGCGCGAGGAGCTGCGCACCCGCCTCTTCCAGCGCATCCATCCCGACGTCTTCAAGTTCCTGCTGGCCGATCTCGTGCGCGCGGGCGTCCTGCGGATGGAGAAGGACCGCGTCGCCGCGGCGTCCCACCGCATCGCCCTGTCGGCGCCGGAGACCGCGCTCCTGGAGAAGATCGAAGGGCGCTTCGCCGCCGCCGGGACCAACCCCCCCGAGCCGGACGAGGTGGCGGCGGCGCTCAAGGCCGACTCGGCGCAGGTCGCGCGCCTGTTCCACCTGCTCCTGACCCGCGGGCAGCTGGTGCGCATCCCCGACGGCAAAGTGTTCCATGCCCGGGCCCTCGAAGACCTGAAGCAGCGCCTCTGGGGGCAGAGGGCCAAGAGCCCCGTCATCGACATCTCCGAGTTCAAGGAGCTGAGCGGGACGAGCCGCAAGAACGCCATTCCGCTGCTCGAGCACTTCGACCAGCAGCGCGTCACCCGCCGCGAGGGGAACAAGCGGCTCATCCTGCCCCCGCCCGAGGCCCGGTAGCGGTATCCCGGGACCGGTGACGTGCTCCCCATGACCCGGGACCCGGTAACCCGCTGCCCATTGCCCGGGGCCCCTGCGCATTGACTAACCCCCCCTCGGGGTCTAAGATGGGCCGCGTCGGGGGGTCAAGCGCATGGGTCCAATCGGCGTTCCTGAACTGATACTGATCTTCATCATTCTGCTGCTGATCTTCGGCGGCAAGAGAATTCCCGAGCTCGCCAAGGGCCTGGGCGCGGGCATCCGCAATTTCCGGGAAGCCATGCACGGCAGCGGCGAGCAGGGAGATCAGAAGAACAAGGAGACCAAGGGCAACTGAGCGTTCCGCTTCGCATCCTCCCCGTCACCGGGCGCGCGCGGGCGCGCTGAGTTTTCAGCCCCCGGGCCCGACATGTCGAGCCACCCTCCCCTGACCACGCCGTCCCCGCAGATCCGCGAAGAGATCGCCCTGCAGCGGGCCACCGTCGCGCGCCTCAAGAAGGACATCCTGGGCGTCGATCGGAACGCGCGCAAGAAGTACATCCGCGAGTTCCACGACGAGTTCTCCCGCATCGAAGGGCCGTCCTCGTTCGACGACCTGGTGGTCGCCTGCTACAAGGCCGACTTGGTCTACGTCGGCGATTACCACGCCCTGCCCGCCTCGCAGGAATTCGCCGCCCGCCTGCTGCGCGAGATCGCCGATCGATCCCGCGAGGTGGTCCTGTGCGTCGAGATGGTCTACGCCCGCAGCCAGAAGACCCTCGACCGCTACATGGCCGGCCAGATCGACGACGCCGAGTTCCTGAAGGGCATCCGCTACGACCTGGACTGGGGCTACGACTGGCAGTCGTTCCGGAAGATCTTCGCGATGGCGCGCGAGCACCGGCTGCCGGTGTACGGCATCGACAGCGAGCCGCGCAGCGGCCTGCGCTACATCAACAAGCGCGACGCCCACGCCGCGGCCCGCCTCGCCGACATCGTCCAGGCCCGACCCCGCGCCAAGATCGTCGTGGTGATCGGCGAATCGCACCTGGCGCGCAATCATCTGCCGGGCAGGGTGACCACCCTCCTCAAGGCCAGGGGGCTCGAGCGCCGCGGCGTCATCGTCGTGCAGAACCTCGAGGAGATCTACTGGCAGCTCGCCGAGCGCGGCCAGGAGCAGGTGGACGTCGTCAGCCTGGGCCCCGACCGCTTCTGCCACTTCAACACCAGCCCTATCGCCAAGTACGAGGCGTACCGCCAGGCCCTCGAGGTGTGGCAGGGGGACGCCGAAGACCAGGAAGACGTCGACCTTTCGTCCACCGTGTACAGCATGATCGACACCATCCTGAAGTTCCTGCGCGTCGACAAGTACACGCAGGTCGTGCGGCACCCCGAGCGAGCCCGCGAGTTCCTGGTCGACGCCTACCCCGACGTCTATTCCGGCCTGTCGGACAAGGAGCTGAAGCACCTCCTGCGCGGCCACAAGTTCGACGAGGACGAGGTCGCCGAGATCACAGGCCACGTCTCCGAGCGCGGCTCCTGCTACATCCCCCGCATCAACGCCATCCTGATCGGCCAGCTCAACGTCATGCACGCCGGCGAGGAGGCCGCCCACTTCGTCAACCTGACCCTGAAAGGGGAGACCTACGAGGGCACCCCGCGCGAGATGCCCCAGCACGACCTGTTCTACACCGGCGTCCTGGAAGAGGCGCTCGGCTTCTTCGGCTCGAAGCTCCTCGACCCCAGCCGCAACCACTTCTTCGAGACCGAGCTGTACCAGTACTACCGCAAGGACAAGGCGACCATCGAGCGCGAGACCCGCTTCTCCTACGAGGACTTCAACGCCATCATCGATTTCGTCCTGCTGCACAAGAAATTCGAGCAGAACTACGACAAGTACGACGAGGTCCCCCCCGAGATCCTCGCCGGCATCCGCTCCGAGCCGCGCCGCGGCAACATCCTGATCCACGAGCTGGGCTATTTCCTCGGCCAGCAGATCCACGACGCCTACCGCGCCGGCGTCCTGGACCGCCGCGACATCGCCGCCCTGTTCCGGCGCTCATTCCGGGAGAGCGGCAGCTCCCTCAAGGCCTATCTCGACCTGACCGAGCGCGTCCGCCCCGCCATCCAGAGCGGCTCGACGCCGCAGCCGGCGGCCGTTCCAGACTGAGCCTGCCTGGTTCGCCCGCGCGGCTCGAAGCCCGGGTCGAAGCGAAGCGCCAGTACCGCTAACCAGCCCTCGCCGTGGCGCTCATGTCGCGCGCGTCGGCGTCCTCGATGGCGCCCGGATGCGCCGCGG
>DATNEZ010000076.1:0-2986 GCA_035606645.1 Binatia bacterium | reverse complement strand
TTCCCGCACGTCGGCGAACCCGAGCGTGACGCACAGGATGTCGACGCCCTCGCGCGCCAGATCGCGGGCCTTCTCCCCGTGGGCTTCTGTTTCACCCGCGACCAGGCCCGAGATCTGGCGCGCGAGGGCGTCGACATCCTGTGCGTCACGCTCGGGTTCGCCGACGTGCGGGAACGCGGGCGGTCCGATCATGAAGCCGCGCTCGATCGGAGCGTGAGCCAAATCAACGAGATCCAGGCCGCCGCCGGCAAGGCGTACTTGATGGTGTTCGGCGGGCCCGTCCTGCTCCCTCAGGATGCGGCCCTGATCTACCAGCGCACCGGCGCCCAGGGCTATATCGGGGGAAGCGCGATCGAGCGGATTCCCGTAGCCGCCGTGATCACCCAGACCGTCCGGGACTTCAAGCAGACCACGCTCGCGGGACGCCGCGAAGATCGCCTGGGTTCGATGATCGGCACGTCACGGTCGATGCAGGAGGTGTTCGAATCGATCCGCCGCGTGGCCCGATCCGACGCGCCCGTGCTCCTGGTCGGCGAGAGCGGGACCGGCAAGGAGCTGGCGGCACGGGAGATCCACCGGCTCAGCGGACGCAGCGACCACCCGATGGTGAGCTGGAACTGCGGCGCGACGACGGAGGGGCTGGCGCAGTCGGAACTGTTCGGCCATGAGCGGGGCGCGTTCAGCGGCGCGACGAGGTCGCACGTGGGCCGGTTCGAAAGCGCCCACGGCGGGACGCTGTTCATGGACGAGGTCGCGGATCTTCCCCTGGCGGTCCAGGCCAGCCTGCTGCGGGTGCTTCAGGAAGGCGAGATCGTCCCGGTCGGCGGCGAGAAGACCCTGCACGTCGACGTGCGGCTGATCGCCGCCACGAACCGGGACTACAGCGCCGGAATCGCCGGGGGGCGGTTCCGCCTGGACCTTTACTATCGCCTGAGCACGGTGCTTCTTCGGATTCCCCCGCTGCGCGAGCGGCGCGAGGACATCCCGGCGCTCGTCCGGGAGCTCTGCCAGGAATTCGCCCGGCAATACGAGTGTCCGGCCCCGCCGATCTCCACGCCGGCGATGGACCGGCTGGTCGGCCATTCCTGGCCGGGCAACATCCGGCAGCTGCGCAACGTCATCGAACGGCTGTTCATCCTGGGCCCGTCGACCGGCTGGCTCGACGAGATGTTCGAGATGGATCGGGCGTTCGAGCCCCAGCGCGCGCTGCCGTCGTCCCGGGCGGCCCGCCGGAAGCGGCTCCGCGAAGTCCTGGCGCGCCACGACGGCAACAAGACGCGCGCCGCCCGCGAGCTCGGCGTGACCCGCAAAACCCTCTACTCCTGGCTCCAGTAAATCGGGATCCCGTGACGCCTCCCGGCGGTTTCCCTCGCGTTTAGGATGTGGAGGATCAGTACCGCCCGCCCCGGCTCCTCAACCTGCTTCCCGGCCTGACCTGCTTCCGCGGTCGATCCTGGGAAGACTGGCGGCACGACGTCGTGGCGGGCGTCACGCTCGCCGCCTATCTGCTCCCCGCGGCCATCGGCGACGCCTCGCTGGCGGGACTTCCGCCGGAGTCCGGCGTCTATGCCTGCCTCTTCGGCGGCCTTCTGTTCTGGCTGTTCTGCAGCTCGAAGCACACCGTCGTCACCGTCACCTCGGCCATCTCGCTCCTCGTCGGCTCGTCGATCGGCGAGCTGGCCGGCGGCGATCCCGCGCGCCTTGCGGCCCTCGCCGCGCTGACGGCGCTGATCGCCGGCCTCCTCGCGCTCGCGGCATGGGCGGCGAAGGCGGGCTCGCTCACCTCCTTCGTCTCGGAATCGGTGATGGCGGGATTCAAGACCGGCGTGGCGTTCCATCTCGCCGCGTCCCAGCTTCCCAAGCTGTTCGGCTTCAAAGGCGCCCACGGCGACTTCTGGGAGCGAAGCCATCATTTCCTGACCCACCTGGGAGAGACCCACACGATCTCCCTCCTGCTCGGGCTCTCCGCGCTGGCGGCCCTGCTGGCCGGGAAGTTCCTCTTCCCCGCCCGCCCCGTCTCCCTGCTCGTGGTGATCGCCGGCATCGCGGCCGTCCCGCTCCTCCACCTCGCGGAGATGGGCGTCCAGACCCTGGGCGATGTCCGGCCCGGCATCCCCGCCCCCGGCCTTCCGGACGTCCGGACCGCGGACCTCAACACGATCCTCCCCTTGGCGATCGGCTGTTTCCTCCTGGGAGCGGTGGAGACCACCGCCATCGGTCGCATGTTCGGCCGCAAGCACAAGTACCGGATCGACAGCAACCAGGAGTTCCTCGCCCTGGCGGCCTCCAACCTCGCGGCCGGACTCGGGCGCGGGTACCCGATCAGCGGGGGGATGTCGCAGTCCGTCGTCAACGAAGCCGGCGGGGCGCTCACCCCGGCGTCCGGCCTCATCGCGACCTTCCTCCTCGCGGCCGTCGCGCTGTTCCTCACGGGCCTTCTGCGCAACCTTCCCCAGCCCGTGCTCGCCGCGGTCGTGATCGTCGCCGTCACGGGACTCGTCAAGATCCACGACCTGCGGCGTCTCTGGACCTTCAGCCGGCAGGAGTTCGCGGTCGCCATCGCCGCCCTTCTCGGCGTTCTCGGCTCCGGCCTGCTTCGCGGCGTCCTCGTCGGCGCCCTGCTCTCGCTCCTCCTCGTGATCCGCCGCGCGTCGCGGCCGCGGACCACCGAGTTGGGCCGGGTCCCCGGAACGGACTTCTTCGCCGACCTGGCCCGCCATCCCGACAACGAGCGAATCCCGGACGTGTTCGTCTTCCGGACCGAGGCGGCGCTGATGTACTTCAACGTCGACTACGTCCGCGAACGATTCCAGGAGGCGTTCGAGAAACGGGGCCCCGGCGTCCGGCTGGTGGTGTTCTTCCTGGGGACAGTTCCGGCGATCGACCTGCAGGGGGTGGAGTTTCTCGAGGACCTGCATCACGGCCTCCTCGAGCGCGGGATCGGCCTGAGACTGGCCGAGGCCCACGGGCAGGTCCGCGACTCCCT
>DATNEZ010000068.1:0-3912 GCA_035606645.1 Binatia bacterium | reverse complement strand
GGCGGCCGTCGGGGTTCGGGACCTCGGTCACGACGCGCAGGATCCGCATCGAGGCCCCGGGGATCTGCAGGGCCGCGACGCCGGCGGAGTCCTCCCGGACGATCGCGGTGGTCGAGGTCCGCGAGGCGGGCGACGCCACGGGGGAGATGCTGACGACGCGCCCCTCGATCGGGGTGTCGTGCCAGGTCCAGGAGATCAGGCGGACCGGGGCCCCGGGCAGCACCTCGCCGACCTCCTCCTCGCTCACCTCGACCTCGGCCCGCACGGTGCGGGAGTCCTCGATTTCCATGACCAGGTCGCGCTGGCCGGGCTTCAGGTACATGCCGGAGACCTGCCCGACGTCCGGTGTGACGACGCGGCCGGCGATCGGGCTCGACAGGGTGGTGCTCTCGAGGTCCGCGAGGTAGTCGTCCGCCAGGGCCTGCAGCGCCTTCTGATCCTCGAGAAGCGCGTGCACCTGCTCCTCGCGCGACGGGCTGAGGATCAGGTCGAGGTCGGCGAGCGCCTCCTGCAGCCGGGAGGCGTCCATGTCGCGCTGGTGCAGGGCGTTCTCGTAGTCCTTCTCCGAGACCAGGCCGTCCTCGAAGAGCCTGGTCACGCGCTCGGCGCGCGGCTTGCTCCAGGACAGCGCGGCCTGCGCCTTGCGCACGCCGGCCCGCACGCGCTCGATCTGCTCCGGCCGCGCGCCGCTCTGGACCATGGCCAGCTCGGCCCGCACGCGTTCCACCTGTCCCTGCGCGGCCACCAGGTTGCGGGTCGAGGCCCGCCCGGACAGGAGCGCCAGCGGCTGGCCGGCCTCGACCCACTGCCCCTCGCGCACCAGCACCTGCTCCACGACTCCTTCGATTTCCGATCGGACCTCCACGCGCTGCCCCGGCACGAACCGGAACGGCCCGCCGGTCTCGTAGGCCACCGGGACGAACCCGAGGGCGGCGACGGCGCAGACCGCCGCCAGGCGGGCGCTCCAGCGAAACGCGCCTCCCTCGCGGGCGAACAGCCAGCGGACCGGGCGCAGCTTCATGAGGACGTGGAACAGGGGCTTCTGCGCGAAGTAGACCGCCACCAGGATCGTGGCGACGGCGCCCGCCCCTTCGTAGGCGGGCGTGAGCTGGCTCCAGAACATCCACAGCACGACGCCCAGGTGCAGGAAGGCGTAGAGGAACGTGAGCGCCCCGTAGAACAGGAACCAGCGCGTCTCGCGCCTCGTGAGGATCTCGGGAATCGGCCGCCGCAGGGTCCACGACCCGAGGATGGCGAGCGATCGCTCGCGCAGGCGCGGCACGCCGATGAAGCTGACGAGGAGCAGGTAGCCGTCCATCTGGACGAGCGGGTTGGCGCCGAACAGCAGGAGACCCATCCCGGCGGCGAACGACATCGACAGCCAGAACAGGTTGGCGGCGCTGCCGGGCACGGTCACCCACCATGCGATCGTCCCCACCGCCCAGACCAGGAGCTGGTAGAAGATGCCGGAGAAGATCGCCCAGCGGCGCTTCTCCTTGCCGGCGACCCAGATGATCTCCCCCCAGTCGCAGTACAGGGCGGGCATGACGTAGTACAGGAGCCCCAGCCCGATTCCGGACACCTGGCCGCCGCAGCGCTTGCACATGATGCCGTGCACCAGCGCGCGCGGGCTCTGCACCACGAAGCACGACAGCGCCATGGTGAGGGCGGCGAATCCGGGCGACCAGCTCAGCCAGACCGCGTGCGTGTACGACCCGAAGCGCAGCGCCAGGATGAGCAGGGCGGCGGCGACGGCGGCCGCCCCCGCGTACTGCGCCGGAGGGCTGAACAGCCACGCGAGCCGGCGCCCGAGGGAGGCCAGGAAGCGGTCCCCCTTGATCAGCCGGATCCGGGCGAGCGGCAGGAAGACCTCGGGGTCGAGGATCTCGGCGAAGGTGCGCTTTCGCTGCTGCGCGCTGATGTCCGCCAGGAGCCCCTGGTCGGCCAGCTGGCGCACGAACTGCTCGAAGTCCTTCTGGCGGAGCGGCGCCCCGAACTGCTCCTCGTATTGAACATAGATATCGTCGAGGGACGTCCGGCCGTCCAGCATCCGGCACAGGAAGGCGCCCACCTCGCCGCACTCGAAGACGAGGAGGGTCTTGGGATCGCGGACGAAGTGCTGTGCGGGCATCTCCCCCCTGGCCGGCCAGGAGAAATGCTCCACGTCGCCGCGCAGTCGCGGCAGGCCCTCCTCGAACGCCCCGCTCCGGTCGCTCATCAGACCGTGACCCGCGCCAGGCGTTCCTTCGCCGCCTCGTTGCCGGGCTCGACCTCGAGGGCCTTGCGATACGACGCGGCGGCGCGCTCCGCGTCGTTCAGCGCCCGGAACGCGTCCCCCAGGTCGACGTGCGCCGCCGCCTTGCGCGCGTTGATCCGGATGGCCGCCTGGTACTCGGCGATGGCGCGCGCGTAGTCCGCCTGCTGCGCGTGGGCGTTCCCCAGCCGCCGGTGCGCCTCGGCGTAGAGGCGGTTGTGTCTCGTCGCCTCCTCGAAGGCGGCGATCGCCTCCGCGGGACGGTCGTGGGCCAGGTGCAGGTTGCCGATCTTCAGATGGACCCCGGCGCGGTAAGGCTTGAGACGCAGGGCCTCCTCGTAGGCGGCGAGCGCCTCGGCGTGCCGGCCCTGCTCGGCGTGCAGGTCGCCGATCCTCAGATGGGCCGAGAGCAGGGTGGGCCTTATGGCGAGCGCCGCCTGGAACTCGGCGATCGCCTCGTCGTAGCGCTTGCTCGAGGCCAGGAGGTCCCCGAGCTGCACGTGCGCCGTCGCCAGCTGCGGGTTTGTCTCGAGCGCCCCCTCGTAGGCCTGGAAGGCCTCGGCGTCCTGGCCCATGGCCAGGTGGGCCCGGCCCAGGCGGAACGAGGCCAGGAGGAAATCGGGCTTGAGGCGAAGCGACTCCTTGAAGGCGTCGGCCGCCTCGGCATGGCGCTTCTGGGCGAGGTAGACGTTCCCCAGGGTGAAGTGCACGAACGGCCGCTCGGGGCTCTGCTGCAGGACCAGCAGGAACTCCTCCACCGCCTCGTCCAGCCGCTTCGCCTGCAGGTGGATGAGCCCGAGACAGTAGTGGGCCTCGGCCAGATCGGGATTGTGCTCCAGGGCGAGGGCGTAGCACTCGGCGGCGCGGTCCCCCTGCCTCTGCCGCAGGTAGACGTTCCCCAGGCCGAAGTGCGCCATGGCCGAGTCGGGCTTCTCCGCGATGGCCGCCTCGAACTCCTGCACCGCCTCGGCGTACTTCTTCTGGCGCAGGTAGAGGTTGCCGATGACGATGCGAGTCTCGGGCCCCTTCCCCATGGGGCGCAGCCGGGGTATCTGCGGCTCGCCGGGGTCGTTCGTGTCGTTGGAATCGGGTCGCATCGTCCTCGGAAAGCCTCTACGGGATCGGGTGCTCGGAGAAGAACTTCAGCATCACATCGTTCGAGATGTCCTTGGTCGTCTTGCCGATGTACCAGGTCATGACCGGCTTGCCGCCCGGCCAGGAATGGCCGCCCCCCTCGATCTTGCAGAGGCCCACGGCAGTGCCGTCGGCGCAGTGGTCGTACACCTCGCAGGAGACCTCCCCCTTGCTGTAGAGCGGGCGGTGCTCCTGCGTGCAGCGGTCGATCTTCAGCCAGGTCTGCACGAACTCGTCCACCGAGGGGAAGGCATGCGTGGCGCCGGCCCCCTTGAAGTCCCCGCCCCCCGTGTAGGGCACGAACTTGTCTCCCGTGCCGTGGTAGATCAGGACGGAGACCGGACGCTTCGGCGTACAGGAAGAGTCCATCATCGCCCCCGAGATCGGGGCGATGGCGGCGATCTTGTCCGACAGGTCGCACGCCAGGTTGTTGGCGAACATCCCGCCGTTCGAGATCCCGGTGGCGTACACCCGCTTCGGGTCGACACAGTTCATGCCGACCAGCTCGTCGATCAGGGCGGACA
>DATNEZ010000017.1:0-19308 GCA_035606645.1 Binatia bacterium | reverse complement strand
GTGATGCTTGCGCCCCTGGGCCAGGATGCGGTCGATCCCCTCCGCGAGGGCGTCGCGCATGACGGCCCCCTGGCCGCGCGCGGTGAGCTTGCCGATCCGGCCCCGGACCAGGATCTCGATCCGGTGGCGGTGCTTCTCCCTGGTCAGGATGACGTGGACGTCGGGGCTCTCGTGCAGGATCCGCTCCAGCTTCGAGAGCCGCTTCTCGGCGACCGCCTTGAGGTCCGCCGTCAGGTCCGCCTTGCGCCCGGTGAACACGATGGTCATCTCTCACTCCACCCGGTTTCAGGCCCGGTCTCAGCTGAAGCCCTGGCGCCTCTCGTTGGACGACGGGATGCGCAGCTCCTCGCGATACTTCGCCACGGTCCGCCGCGCGATCCGCAGCCCTTCGTTGCTCAGGATCTGCACGATGGCCGCGTCGGACAGCGGCCGGCCGGCGTCCTCCTCCCCCACCACCTTCTTGATGCGCTCCTTGACGGTCAGGGAGGACACGTCCTCCCCCTGCGTCGAGCTGATGCCGGAGTGGAAGAAGAACTTCATCTCGTACAGCCCGCGGGGCGTGTGCATGTACTTGTGGTTGACCACCCGGCTGACCGTGGATTCGTGCATGCCGATGTCGTCCGCGACGTCCTTGAGGATGAGCGGCTTGAGGTGCTCGTACCCGAGGTCCAGGAACCCCTGCTGGTGCTTGACGATGCTCTTGGCCACCTTGTAGATGGTGCGCTGGCGCTCCTCGAGGCTCTTGATGAGCCGGAAGGCGGAGCGGAACTTCTCGCGCACGTACTCGCGGGTCTCCTTGGTCACGTCGGCGTTGTTCCGGTCGATCATCCGCCTGTAGAACGAGCTGATCCGCAGGCGCGGCAGGCCTTCCTCGTTCAGGACGATCGTGTACCCCTTGTCCACCTTCAGGACGTACACGTCGGGGATGACGTAGTTGTTGCTGCCGGCGTTGTATTTCTTTCCCGGCTTCGGATCGAGGTGGCGGATCGTGTCCACGTAATGCATCACCTCGTCGAGGCTGCACCCGAGCGCCTGGGCCAGCTCCTTGAACTTCCGGCCCTGCAGAAGCGGCATGTGGTCCCTGACGATGGTTTCGGCCGGGGTCCCCTCCATGTCGTGGAACGACAGCTGGATCAGGAGACACTCCTTGAGGTCCCGCGCCCCCACGCCCGGGGGATCGAGATCCTGCACGATGTGCAGGGCCCGCTCGACCTCCTCCATCGGATAGGGTCCCATGGCGGCGATTTCGTCCAGCGACGCCCCCAGGTAGCCGGCCTCGTCGAGGTTGCCGACGATCGCGCGGGCGATCTCCTTCTGGCGGGGCGGGATCACGCCCATGTCGAGCTGCCAGAGCAGGTGGTCGGCCAGGCTCTGCGGCTTGCTCAGGATGTTCTCGAGCGGCGGGGCCTCGATCTCCTCGGCGGGGGCCTGCGGCCTGTAGCTCAGGTCCATGTAGTCCTGGAAGTAGGACTCGTAGTCGATCTCCTCGAACGAGTCTCGCTCCTTGTCGGGCGCCTCGGGCGCCTCGCCGTCCTGCTGGGGAAGGGCCTCGGCGGTCTCGGCCTCCGCCTTCTCCGGCTCCGTGGTCCCGTCCTGCAGCTCTTCCAGGAGAGGGTTCTCCGTCAACTCCTGGGTGATCTCTCCCTGCAGCTCGAGCTTGGTCATCTGCAGCAGCTTGATCGCCTGCTGCAGCGACGGAGTCATGATCAGCCTCTGCGTCATCCGCAGATTGAGCTTTTGCTCGAGCGCCATCTCGTGCCTCGCCCTTCAGTCCGCCGGGAACGCGGTCGGGGGTGCCTCTGCCGGATCGCGATCGACGAGCCGGAAATTGGCCCCCAGGTAGATCTCCCTCACCTGGGGGTCGGCCGCCAGCTGGTCCGGGCTTCCCTTTCGGAAGATCCGCCCCTCGGCAATGATATACGCTCGATCGGTGATCCGGAGAGTCTCCTGGACATTGTGGTCGGTCATCAGGATCCCGATCCCCTTCGCTTTCAATTGATAGATGATCTTCTGGATATCGGCAACCGCAATCGGATCGATTCCCGAAAAAGGCTCGTCCAGGAGCATGAACGACGGGGAGATGACCAGGGCGCGGGCGATCTCCGCGCGGCGGCGCTCCCCGCCGGACAGGTTGTAGGCGGGGCTCCTGGCCAGGTGGCGGATCTTGAGCTCGTCCAGGACGGCCGAGGTGCGCTGGCGGATTTCCTCGCGCGGCATGTCCAGGGTCTCCAGGATCGCCATCAGGTTCTCCTCGACCGTCAGCTTGCGGAAGATCGACGGCTCCTGCGGCAGGTAGCTGATGCCGCTGCGTGCCCGCAGGTACATCGGGAGGCGCGACACGTCGTGGCCGCCGAGAAGGATCCTCCCGGTATCCGGCTGCACCAGGCCGACGACGCAGTAGAAGGTCGTCGTCTTGCCGGCGCCGTTCGGCCCCAGGAGCCCGACCACCTCGCCGCTCTGGATGTGCAGTGAAATGTCGCGGATGACGGGCCGCCCGCGGTAGCTCTTGGTCAGCCCCTCAATGCTTAATTTTCGGCTCAACCGGCTGAACGTCCTTGGCTTCTGGCTTGAGGGTGATCCAGGTGCGACCGCCCGCGGACTCGGTCAGAATCCTATCCCCCGCCAGATCGAATGTCAACGTCCGCCCGCGCAACGTGCGGCCCGTCGCGGCGTCGACGACTTCCGCCAGGCCCTCGTCGTCCTCCAGGACGAGGAGGTCGGGACCCGCCCGGTAGAGCGCCGTTCGGGCCGTGCCGAAGCTCTGGCCCTTCTTGATCGCCACCGACCCGCGCGCTTCGATGCGGTCCAGGACGCGGCTGCCGTCGCGCTCCACCAGGAAGACGTCCATGGCGTCGGCCGTCAGGACGGCATCCTCGCGCGTCAGGCGGACGTTGTCGCGGTAACGCCCGACCCCCAGGGCATCGTCCAGCACCAGGCTGGTGGCCGTGATCGCCGTGACCACGGGTTTTCCGGCCTGGGCTCCGGGGCGCGCGGTGAACCGCCCCATGACGTTGCCCGTGGCGTGCAGCTGGCGGGTCTGGCGGTCGATGACGATCTCCTCCCCCTGGAGGCTGTTCCCTTCCTGCCAGACCCGCGCCGCGCCGCCGTACACCGCCCGATCCGCCTTCTGATCGACCATCAGGGTGCGGGCCTGAAAGGAGATCGCCGATCGGGGGGCGAAGCCGGGAACGCCGGCCGGGCCCGTCGATCCCGGCTGGGAGACGGTCCGGACGTCCCCGCGCGCCTGCAGGACCTTGCCGCCGATCGCCACGTCGATCTCCTGGGCGGCGATCCGGTCGGTCGCGGTCATGAGCACGGGGTCACCGCGGAGCTCGAGCCGATCCTCGGCCGCCCGGTAGCGCGCGGAGCGGCTCCGCGACGTGGTGTCTCCCCAGGTCACGCGGCAGTTCCCGGACGCCTCGGCCGTCTTGAGCCCGCTCTTCGGGCCGCCGAACTCGGCCGCCAGCGCGTCCGTCCGCATTTCGCCCACAGGACCGCCGGGTTGCGCGGCCCGTGTCACCACGACGTCGCCGAAGGCGTTCATCTGCCGCACCAGCCGTCGCGCCTCGTCGAACTGCACCTTGAGATAGTTGCCGTACAGGACGTCCCCGCCGCTCTCCATGCGGACGTTGTCCGTGAACACCGCGGTGTTGCGCTCGAGGGAAGCGACCAGGTCTCCCGAGGTGATGCTCACCGGGCCGCCGGTCCCGCCCGTCGCGATGCGCAGGACCACGCGGTCGGGGATCTTGATCTGGCGATCCGCGACCAGGTAGTTCATGCCCCGCCCCTCTCCTTCGAGCCCGCCCACGCTGAAGGCAATGTCGTCGGCGGTGAAGATCATGTCGCGGTCGTTGTCGTAGAACAGGGTCCCCGTGCGCAGGGACAGCCCCTCGTCCTTTCCCTCGACGGTCACGTCCCCCGACAGGCGGGCCCGGCGCTCGGCGGCGTCGAACTGCCCCTCCAGCCCCGAGACGCTCACCTGGCCGCCCCGCCCGTCGTGGATCGTCAGCTCGACCCCCTCGAGCAGCTTCCGATCGCCGGAGAATCCCGTAACGCTCTTCGCCCGCAGCGTGAAGGCGAGGCGCCCCTCGCGGCTGCCGTTCACCTCGAACTCGTCGGAGCGGTCGACCACGGGGCCCTGCCGGGCGGGTGTGGCGGAGGCGGGCGCCATGGTGATCTCGGTCTGCGGCGACCCGCGTCGGCCGTAGCTCATGAACACGGCGAGGACGAATCCGGCCAGGACCATGAGCACCAGGACGCGCAGGATCAGGACGGCGCGCTGCGGCCGCCAGTGGATCCGTGGCGCTTCCGGTGTCCCGGCCATCCGCCCCCTCAGCGCCCCTTGAAGACGGGCTTGCGCTTCTCCACGAACGCGCGCGTCCCCTCGCGCATGTCCTCGGTGGCGCAGCTCAGCCCGAACAGCGTGGCCTCGGTGGACAGCCCTTCGGCCAGGCCCATCTGCAGGCCCTCGTGCACCGCCTGCAGGACGTAGCGCAGGGCCACGGGCCCGCGCAGGAGGAGGGTCCGGGCCAGGGCCTCGGCCGCCGGCAGCAGCTCGGCCGGGGGCACCACCCGGTTGACCAGCCCGATCCGGTGCGCCTCTCTGGCGTCGATCGGGTCGCCCGAGAGGAGCAGCTCGAGCGCCCGTCCCGCCCCGACCAGGCGGCTCAGCCTCTGCGTCCCGCCGTACCCCGGGATGATGCCGAGCGCCACCTCGGGCTGTCCGAGCTTCGCGGTTTCGGCCGCCAGGCGCAGCGTGCACGCCATCGCCAGCTCCAGCCCGCCGCCCAGGGCATACCCGTTGATGGCGGCGATGGACGGCTTGCCGAGACGCTCCAGGCGATCCAGGATCGCCTGGCCGCGGCGCGCGAAGGCCGCCCCCTCGACGGGAGTCTGGGAGGCCAGCTCGGCGATGTCGGCCCCCGCCACGAACGCCTTCTCCCCCGCGCCGGTCACGATGAGGACGCCCACCGCCGGGTCTTCGCCCGCCGCCGCCACCGCCCGGTCGATCTCCGCCATGGTCTGCCGGTCGAGCGCGTTGAGCTTCTCCGGCCGGTTGATCGTCAGTCGGGCGATGCCGCCCTGGCTTTCGTAGAGAACCCGGTTCGTCCCGCTCATGATCGGCTCCTAGGAGTGTGTCCGCTCCTAACGCTGCGTCAGGAAGTCGTTGGGCCGGGGCGGCTCGCTGGAATGGTCGTAGAACCCCCGGCCCGTCTTGCGCCCGTGAAACCCCGCGAGCACCATCCGCTTCATCAGCGGCGGCGGCGCGAAGCGCCTGTCGCGGAATTCGTCGAACATGATGTTGGCAATGTAGTACGTGGTGTCGATGCCGACCAGATCCAGGAGCGTGAGAGGCCCCATCGGGTGGCCGCAGCCGAGCTTCATCCCCTGGTCGATGTCGGTGATGCTGCCGACCCCCTCCTCGAGGGCCCGGATGGCGTCCAGGATGTAGGGGACGAGCAGCCGGTTGACGATGAACCCGGTGCGATCCAGCGTGCGCACCGGAACCTTGCCCAGGCTCTTCGCGAAACCCAGCACCGTCTCCTCGATCCCCGGCTCGGTCTGGATGGTCCGGATGACCTCCACCAGCTTCATGAGCGGCACCGGGTTGAAGAAATGCAGGCCGACGAACCGCTGCGGGCGCTTCGTCGTCACCGCCATTTCCGTGATCGACAGCGAGGAGGTGTTGCTGGCGAGAATCGCCTCCTTCTTCAGGACGCGCTCGAGGCGGCCGAAGGCCTCCCTCTTGGCGTCGAGGTTCTCGATCACCGCCTCGATCACCAGGTCGCAGTCCTTGAGGCCGTCGTAGTCGGTCGTGCCGGACAGGCGCGACTGGGTCGCCTGCTTGTCTTCGGGCCGGACCTTCCCCTTCGCCACGCCGGCCGCCAGGAACTGATCGATGCGCTTCATGCCGGCGTCCAGGACTTCCCGGGACACCTCCAGCACCGTGGTGGGATAGCCGGACTGCGCCGCGACCTGGGCGATGCCCGATCCCATCAGCCCGCACCCCAGGACGCCGACCTTCTTGATCTCCATCGTCTCCCTCCGGCCCGGGACCGATCCGGGCGATCGATCCTACCGTTTGGCGGGCGGGGTCGCCTCGACCACGATCGCGATCCCCTGCCCTCCGCCGATGCAGGCGCTGGCGATCCCGTACCGGCCGCCGCGCCGCCTCAACTCCATCAGAAGCGTCAGCACCAGCCGCGTGCCGGTCGCCCCCAGGGGATGACCCAGCGCGACCGCCCCCCCGTTGACGTTGACCCGGTCCCGGTCGAGCCCCAGCTCCTTCTCCACGGCCAGGTATTGCGCCGCGAACGCCTCGTTGATCTCGAGCAGGTCGATTTCGTCCAGCGAGAGGCCGGCCCGATCGAGGGCCTGGCGGATGGCCGGGACGGGGCCGATCCCCATGATGCGCGGCGGGACGCCCGCCACGCCGTAGGTGATCACCCGGCCCAGGGGCTCGCCTGCGAGCGCCCGCGCCGCCTGCGGGGAGGCCAGCACCACGGCGGCGCCCCCGTCGACCATCCCCGACGCGTTGCCGGCGGTCACGTAGCCCTTCCCCTGGAACGCCGGCGGCAGCTTCGCGAGCCCCTCGAGGGTGCTGTCGGGCCGGGGATGATTGTCCTCCTGGACGACCACGTCCCGGCCCCGCTCGCGCACGGTGACCGGCACGATCTCCTCCTTGAACTTCCCGGCCCGGGCGGCGGCCGCGGCGGCCTGCTGGCTGCGGAGGGCGTAGCGGTCGGCCTCCTCGCGCGTGATGCCACGCTCCTGCGCCAGGTTCTCCGCGGTCTGGGCCATGGTGTATCCGCAGTGCGTGTCGAGAAGGCCCACCAGGAGCGCGTCCTCCAGCGGGGCGTGCCCCAGGCGCAGCCCGGCGCGCAGCCCCCGCACCACGTGAGGGGCCTGCGTCATGTTCTCCATGCCTCCGGCCAGGACCACGGCGGCCTCGTCGAGCGCGATGAGCGAGGCGGCGGTGACCACGGACTGGATTCCCGATCCGCACAGGCGGTTGAGCGTGAGGGCCGGCACGGAGTCGGGCAACCCCGCCTTGAGCGCGACGTGGCGCGCGCCGTACAGCGCGTTGCCGCTCGTCTGCATGGCGTTCCCGAACACCACGTGATCGACCGAGGCCGGATCGGCCCCCGAGCGGCGCAGGGCGTCGCGCGCGGCGGCCGCTCCCAGCTCGACCTCGCTCACGTCGCGGAAGTGCGTGTTGAGGTCGGCCATCGCGGTCCGCGCACCGGCCACGACGACGGCGGACAGGACCGGCGCGCGGCGCGTCATGCGTTCCCCACGGGACGGGGGCCGCGGTCCGGAAGAAGATGGTGATCGGCCCTCTTGATCGTCTGGCGGAAATCCTGCGCCTCGATCCGGACCATGTGGCACATTTCCTGGAGGCGGGAGTAGACGCGCGGACCGATGCGGTCCTTCAGCACCGGGCCGCGCCCCCCGGCGGCGTCGTCCAGGTAGTTCGAGGTCACCAGGGTCGACCGTTTCTCGTTGTAGCGCGTCGTCACGATGTGCGACAGGGTCTCCTCGAGCCAGGGGCTGAACTGGCGTCCCCCGAGATCGTCGAGCAGGACGACCTCCGTCTGCAGGACCGGCTGCAGCAGCTCGAGCTCGCTCATCCCCGACTGGCGATCGAAGGTGGCCTGCAGCCGGCGGAGCAGGTCCTGCACCTCGCAGAACAGGCAGGGCACGCCCTTGTCGATCGCCAGGCGCCTGAGGATCGCCACCGCCAGGTGGGTCTTTCCCACGCCGGGCGGACCGACGAGCATCAGCCCGCGGTCGCTCAAAGGGTATTCCTCCGCGAAGCGCTCGGCCGACGTCCGGGCTCCGTGCAGCGACAGCTGGTGCGGAGGGATGGCGTCGAAATTCTCGAATTCGCAGTCGTGATAGCGCCTGGGAATGCGCGCCGACTGGAGGAACTCACGCGCCCCCGCGGGGCGGCCCCTGGGGATCGTCCGGCAGGAGCAGGCGCTCGCCCGCGTCGCCCCTCCTTCGCCGGAAAGGACGAACCCGGTGCCGCCGCACCGTACGCACTCCCCGCCTTCCGCGTCCGTCATGTCAGTTCAGGTAACCCTGCAGCTGCTGGCATTTCTGCGAGCGGTTCAGCTTGTCCAGGGCTTGCGCCTCGATCTGCCGGATCCGCTCGCGCGACAGTCCCATCATCTCGCCGATCTCCTTCAGGGTCTTCGGCTCCCCTTCCTCGAGCCCGAAGCGCAGGCGCAGGACCTTCTGCTCCTTCGGGTCGAGCTCGCCCAGGCAGGCGTACAGGTGGTCCTTCAGCGAGGACCTCAGAAGGGCCATGTCGGCAGGCGGGATCACGTCCTGCTCGAGCTTGTCCGACAGGTGGAACTCGTGCTCCTCGTCGATCACGGTCGACAGCGAGACGTTCTCGTCCGCGACCTGGAGCAGGCTCGTCACCTCCTCGACCGGGATCTCGAGCTTCGCCGCGATCTCGTCCGGCGTCGGATTCCGCTCCAGGTCGAGCGTCAGCTGCGAGATGGTCTTGCCGATGCGGTACAGGAGGTTGGCCTGCTTCTGCGGAAGGCGGAAGGCGCCGCTCTGGTCCGACAGGGCGTGGATGATCGCCTGCCGCACCCACCAGACGGCATAGGTGATGAACTTGACGTTCTTCTTCGGATTGAACCGCTTCGCCGCCTCGATCAGGCCGATGTTGCCTTCGTTGATCAGGTCGAGGAAGGACAGCCCGCAGTTGCGGTACTTCTTGGCGAAGCTGACCACGAACCTGAGATTGGCCTCGACGAGCTTGCGGAGGGCCTCCTTGTCCCCTTTCTGGATGCGATCACCGAGGACCTTCTCCTCGTCCGGGGTGATGCGCGGGAGCTTCGAGATCTCCTGCAGGTATTTCTTCAGCGTCTCGGATGAGGCCGCGGTTCGTTTTCCGGCTGCCCGTTCCTCTTCCACCCGTCACCCCTTGTCGGTTTTGGACGTCCTTGCGGCGGCGGTGATCCTCACCAGCGCCCGTGTCGATTCGATCGGACCCTCCTGCCCCCTCCGGCCGAGCTCGCGGCGCACTTCCGAGATGAATCGGTCCATGTCCTCCTGCATCGTCTCGATCCTGCGACGGAGGTTCATGATGATTTCGACCCCGGCGAGGTTGACGCCCAGGTCCCGGGTCAGGTTGAGGATGAAGGACAGGCGCTCGAGGTCGTCCTCCGAGTAGAGCCGCGTGTTGCCCTGCGTCCGCGACGGCTTGACCAGACCCTCGCGCTCGTACAGGCGCAGCGTCTGGGGATGCACCTCGAAACGCGAGGCCACGACGCTGATCATGAAGTACGACTTGTTGTCCCGGCGCTTCTCCTTTCCCGATCGGCGCCGGGAGCGGCGCTCAGGTGCGGATGCCACGGCGCAACTCCTCGCCCGGATGAAGGGCGCCGAGCTCTCTCAGCAGCTGCCGGGAACGCTCATCGTTCGCACGCGGTGTCGCGACATGGACCTCCACGTACTGATCGCCGCGGCCCGAGCCGCGAAGGAGCGGGGCCCCTTTGCCGCGCAGCCTGAACTTCTGGCCGCTCTCCGTGCCGGGCGGGATCTTCACGCTGGCCCACCCGTCCACCGTCGGGACCTGGATCCGGGATCCCACTGACGCTTCCGTAACCGACACGGGCACCGTGCAATGGATATTATCACCGATCCTCTTGAAGAAGGGGTGCGTGCCGACCTGGGTCACGATGTAGAGATCGCCATTCGGTGCGCCGTTCCGTCCGGCGCGGCCCTTCCCCGCGACCCGGACGCGCGATCCGCTGTCGACGCCCGCCGGGATGTGGACCTTGATCGTCTCGCGCTTCTTCAGGACGCCGGTCCCCGAGCAGTGGCCGCACCCTTCCGAGCCGAGCGTCCCCTGGCCGCCGCACCGCCGGCAGGTCGAGGCGAATCGCAGCACGCCGGAGACATGGCTGATGCGGCCGGTGCCGGCGCAATCGGGGCAGGGACGCCGGGTGCGCGAGGGCACGGTCCCCGAACCATGACAGCGCGGGCAGGAAGACTCGACCTCGAGGGCGATCTCGACGGTCTTTCCCTGCAGGGCGTCGAAGAAGTCGATCGAGATCGTCTGGGTGACGTCCGCGCCCTGGCGGGGCGCGGTCCCCTCCTGCGGCTCGGGCGCGTGCCGGCCGAAGATCTCCGAGAAGAAGCTGGAGAACCCCTGGCCGGGGCCTCCCAGGTCGCCGAGGTCGAACTCCATGCCGGGACCCGGGCCGGCCGGACCGCCGGCACGGAACGGTCCCCCGGCGGCACCCGCCCCGTACTGCAGCTCGAGATCGTGCTTCTTCCTCTTCTCGGAGTCCGACAGGACCTCGTAGGCCTCGGAGATCTGCTTGAAGCGCTCCTCGGCGCGCCGGTCCCCCGGGTTGAGGTCGGGGTGGTACTTCCGCGCCAGGCGGCGGTAGGCCTTCTTGATGTCTCCGAGGCGGGCCTTGCGGTCGACCCCGAGCACCTCGTAGAAGCTCACGACCGGGGCTCCTGCACCCTGATGGATCGGGGGCGGATGTCCGTGGAGCGCGGAAGGAAGACCTCCAGGACCCCGAGGTGGAACCGCGCGTCGACGCGGTCTCCCATGACCGGCGCGGGCAGGGAGAACGTGCGGGAGAACGAGCCGCAGGGGCGCTCGATGCGCTGGGCCGAGCGCGCCTCGCGCTCGCGCGTCCGGCGGCCCTTCAGGGTCACGACCGCCCCCTCGACCTGGATCTGCAGGTCTTCACGGCGCACGCCGGGAACTTCCGCCGTCAGGACGAAGCCCTCCCGGTCCTCGCGCACGTCCACCGCCGGCGTCCAGCCGGAGACCTCGGCCGTCGAGAGGCCGCCCCTGCCCTGCACCGATTCGAGGAGGCGGTTCAGTCGCACCTTCAGGGCCAGCAGCTCGCGGAGCGGATCCCAGGCCTGCGACACGATCCGGCCGCGCGGCGGCCGCCCGGACCGGGCGCTCATTTCTTGGGCTCGTCGACGTCGACGAATTCCGCATCGATGACGTCGCCGCTCTTGGACCCTCCACCGGCCGGGCCGCCTTCCGCCTGGCCGCCCGCGGCCTCGCCGCCTCCGGAGCCGCCCGCCGCGGCGCCGACCTTCTGGTAGAGCATCTCGGCCAGGTGGTGCGTGGCCTTGTCGAGCCTCTGGAGCGCCTCGTTGATCTTCTCGGCGCCCCCTTCCGAGACGGCCTTCTTGACGTCCTCGACCGCGGCGCGGATCGCACGGTCGTCGTCGGCCGACACCTTGTCCCGGTTCTCGTCGAGCAGCTTCTCGACCTGGTACACACGCGCGTCGGCGGAGTTGCGGGCCTCGATCTCCTCCCGCTTGCGCTTGTCCTCCTCCGCGTGCGCCTGGGCCTCCTTGACCATCTTGTCAATGTCGTCCTTCGCGAGGGTCCCCTGGCCGCTGATGGTGATCTTCTGCTCCTTCGAGGTCGCCATGTCTTTCGCCGAGACGTTCAGGATGCCGTTGGCGTCCAGGTCGAAGGCGACTTCAATCTGGGGCACGCCGCGCGGGGCCGGCGGCAGGCCGATCAGGTGGAATCGTCCCAGGGTCCGGTTGTCGCGGGCCAGCTCGCGCTCCCCCTGCACCACGTGCACTTCCACGCTGGTCTGGTTGTCTCCCGCCGTCGAGAAGATCTCGCTTTTGCGGGTGGGGATCGTGGTGTTGCGCTCGATCAGCCGCGTCATGACGCCGCCCAGGGTCTCGATTCCGAGGGACAGCGGCGTGACGTCCAGGAGGAGCAGGTCCTTGACCTCGCCCCCCAGGACGCCGGCCTGGACCGCGGCGCCGATCGCCACGACCTCGTCCGGGTTCACGCCCCGGTGGGGCTCCTTGCCGAAGTAATTCTTCACCAGCTCCTGGATCTTCGGGATGCGGGTCGAGCCGCCGACCAGGACCACCTCGTCGATGTCGGACGGCTTGAGCCCGGCGTCCTTCAGGGCCTGGGCCAGGGGCGGCAGCGAGCGCTCGAACAGATCGCCCGCGAGGCGCTCGAACTGGGCGCGCGACAGCTTGAGCTGCAGGTGCTTCGGCCCGCTGGCGTCCGCGGTGATGAAAGGCAGGTTGATCTCCGTCTCGGTCACGGTGGACAGCTCGCACTTCGCCTTCTCGGCCGTCTCCTTCAGCCGCTGCAGCGCCATGCGGTCCTTCGACAGATCGATCCCCTGGTCCTTCTTGAACTCGGAGTTGATCCATTCGACGATGCGCTGGTCGATGTTGTCGCCGCCGAGGTGGGTGTCGCCGTTGGTCGCCTTCACCTCCACGACCCCCTCGCCGACCTCCAGGATGGAGATGTCGAACGTGCCTCCGCCGAAGTCGTAGACCGCGATGACCTCGTCCTTCTTCTTGTCGAGCCCGTAGGCCAGCGCCGCCGCGGTCGGCTCGTTGACGATCCGTTCGACCTCGAACCCGGCGATGCGGCCCGCGTCCTTGGTGGCCTGTCTCTGGGCGTCGTTGAAATACGCCGGAACGGTGATGACGGCGCGCGTGACCTTCTCGCCGAGATAGTCCTCGGCCGACTGCTTCATCTTCTGCAGGATGTACGACGAGATCTGCTCGGGACCGTACTCCTTGCCGCGGATGCGGACCCGGACCGCGTTGGCGGGGCCGGCCACGACCCGGTACGGGACCATCTTCATCTCTTCGTTGACCTCTTCCATCCGGCGCCCCATGAAGCGCTTGATGGAGAAGATGGTGTTCTCCGGGTTGGTGATGGCCTGCCGCTTGGCGACCTGCCCCACGAGGAGCTCGTTCTTCTCGGTGAAGGCCACGACCGAGGGGGTGGTCCGCGAGCCTTCGGCGTTGGGGATGACGACCGGCTTACCCCCCTCCATGATGGCGACCACGGAATTGGTCGTCCCCAGGTCGATTCCTATGATCTTGCTCATCTCAACCTCCTTGGAATCCCGGATTGGCGTTAATCATGTCGAAGTATAAATGTTGAGTGTTCTATTGTCAAGTTTGAACTCATGCGCCCATAAACACTAAGTATTGTTTTATCAACATGTTGAATGACTGCTACTTCGGCGCTTCGGGGGTATTGACCAGCTCGATGGGTGTCCCGTCGGTTCCGGTGGGGGCGCACGCTATGCGGTAGCCGCCCGGAAGCACCTGGTACTCGAAGGGATTGCCCTGCGGGTCCAGGATGGCCGAAGGCCTGAGGAGGTGCGCGGTCACCAGGTACTTCAGGTTCTCCGGATAGCCGCGGTTCAGCAGGTAGTAAACCTGGATGGCGAAATCGATCCGCTGCATCCGGCTCCTGGCAATGTCATCGCGGATCGACCGGACCTCGCTCCCGCCGATCAGGGGTGTCAGGTAGGGAACCACCGTCTGGCTTCTGAACAGTCCCGCGGCGATGGTCTGGCCGCGGCGCGCCAGGAGACCGGCCGCCCCCACCACGAGGACGAGATAGCCGATGGCGAGGATGGCCTTGGGAAGGACCCGCGGCGCCCTGCCGCTGGGCGCCGCTGCGGGCGTCGCCGCGGCCTTGGGACGGGCCGCCGCCACCTCCTCCACGAGCATGCGGGTGATCAGGTCGTAAAGAATCCTGCAGGTGTCGAACTCGCTCAGCGGGCACCGATCGATGATCTCCTGGACCGTACGCCGGCCGTCGACCAGGCTGTGGACCTTGCGCTCCTGGTCGCTGAGCGTCACGCCGCGGGCGACCTCGTCGTCCTTCGAGGCCGCCGCTCCCTTCGCTCCCGCCGCGATCTCCACGTTGGCGTGCCGGAACACGGACGAGAAGGACCGGATCCCCTTCTCGATCATCGGCCATTCGTCCAGGATGCGCGCCCCCTCCATGAGGATGCTCTCCGCCGACATCGGCGAAACGTATTCCGTGTCGTATTCGACGCGCTCCTCCTGGGAGAAGTCGTACTCGCCGTCCCGCCAGCGGAACAGCCGGTAGACCATCTGGCTGATCTGGATCTGCAGCGCGTCGCGCAGGCCCTCCGGATCGATGAACCTGTTCTCCACCAGGATGTTCCCCATCCGCTTGAGGGTGCTCTTCTGGACCTTCAGCGCGGACTGGAGCTGCGCCTCGGTGATGCGTCCCGACTTGACCAGGACCGTCCCGAGGCGATCCTCCAGGCGCCTGTGCAGCGCGTCGGCGGAGACGACGCTGCCGTCCACGAAGGACACGGTGACGACTTCCTTGTCGTTCTTGAGGGTCAGGACCCCGGTTTTCTTCTGGATGCCGATGAGCTGGAAGATGTCGGCCAGGCTGAAGTCCTTGAGCGTTCCCTTAAGCGCCATGGCGGGTCACTCCGGCACCGATTCGTGGGACGTCAGGTTCCCCAGGAGCCACGCGAGCCCCGCCGCGATCCCCGGCACGGCCAGGGACAGGATGCCCGGGCCGCCGATCGCCACGGAGGGAACGAGGAGCTGGTCGCGCAGGAGCAGGCTCAGCCAGGCGGCGACCCACACGACGAGGACGAGCGCGCCGAACAGAGTCCGCCCTCCCATGATGTGGCCCCCACCCGGCACGACCAGGCTGAGGACGCGCTCCCCGATCCAGACCGTGCGGCGGTGGCGCACCACCTCCTCCATCTTCTGGTTCTTGATGTTCGGCGCCAGGCCGTCGCGAAGGATGAAGAGGTGCATGCACTGCGAGCAGTGATCGGGGTGCCTGGTGGCGACCTGGCAGCGGCGGCAGTAGGCGCGGCCGCAGCGGCGGCACCGTCTCGTCGTGACCGCGCGCGGCGCGATGAGGAGCCCGGGAAGGAACAGCGCGAGCGCCAGGCCGGCCCCGCCCGCCAGCGTCGCCGGCGCCCGCAGCGCCCGCCCCCAGGCGGCGCGCAGACCCTCGTCCAGCCGGAGCAGGAAGACGCGTCTCCAGATCTCGGCCGAGGCGTAGCCGACGTCCATCGGCGTCCTGCGGGCGCGCCCCTCGTTCCCCTGCGCCAGAAGCTCCGTGACCAGGGCGTCGTCGATCCGGCGGGCGGCCTTCAGCTCCTCGTCCGCCGACTCCAGGTGAAACGCCTCCAGGTGCGCCAGGTGGCTGTTGTAGTGCGCGATCGCGAGCGTCGGGCTGGCCTCCCCCGCCTTCTTGTAGAAGCCCTGCGCCACCGCGAACTCCTGTCGGAGGGTGTGCAGGTTCGCCAGGTTCACCATGGCGCGCGCGTGCCGCGGGTCGATCTCGAGCGTCCGGCGGTACATTCCCATCGCCTCGTCGAACCGCCCCGCCATCCGGTGCATCGACCCGAGGAGGAACGGGAACATCGGGTCGTCCGGATGGTCCTGCGCGAGCGTCCTCAGGGCGCGCTCGTCCTGCAGGTCGTAGCCTCCGCGGGTCGAGCGGATGAGGGCCCTGGCGCCCGGGTCCACCGACGTGCCCGCGATCCATTCCATCAGGCAGCCGGCCGGACCGGCCCCGAAGAGGACGAGCAGCGCGAGGAGGGCGACGATCCGCTCGGCCCTCTTCAAGTAGGGGAACATCAGCGCCGCCCACGCCGTCAGGAGCCACACCAGGGGCCCGAACAGCAGGACGGGCAGTGCCAGGATGCCCCACCCCGCCAGGCGGGCCGTTTCGTCCGTCAGGATCCCCGGGAAGCGCTCTCGCAGGTCGTGCGCGAACGAGGGGGCCGTCCTCAGGCAGAGCAGGAGGAGCGCAGCAGCCGTCCCGAAGCACAGGGCCAGGTACAGGACCAGGAAGGCGTTGCCGCCGCGCTGATACATCGAGCCGACGTCGCCGAGCGCGACCCGGAGGGCCGAGGCGCCCTCGCGCATCGCGCCGCGCAGATCCCGATCGCCCCGGAGGAGGGCCAGCGCCAGTCCCCGGTGCGCCGCGGCGAGGGACGGGTCGAAGCTCGCGGCGAGGCGGAATCCCTCGGCCGCCTTCCGATACTGCCCCTCGTCCAGGTCCTTGCGGGCGTCCGCCAGGAAGGCGCCGGCGATCTCGGGCGCGGCGCGCAGCCCTTCGCGGTGCATGAACTCGAGGGCGTTATCGACCTGGCGCGCCGCCTCAGCCGTCTCGCCGCGACGGACCAGCGCGCGCTGCTTGAACCACAGGTCGGCGAGCACCTCGCGCGCGTTCACGCCGTCCTGGGGAGACACGGCGGCTTCGAGCGGCCGCGCGGCCGTGAGCCCTTCGACCGGCGGCGCCACCGTGCCCGGATCCTGGATCAGGGGACGGTTGGGATCGATGATGATGACCTCGGGCTCCTGGGCGCGCAGGGCGACGGCCAGCACCGCCGCCAGCAGGCCCGTCCCGAGGGCCAGCCAACGGCCTGCGCGTCGCGTCATGCAGCGTCGATGCCCGGCCATACGCGAGGAGTCTTCGGTTGGCTCACGAGCTCTTCGAGGATTTTTTCTTCTGGAGGTTCACCACCGCCAGCTTCAGGTCGTAGACGAGCGAATCGAGCAGGCGCGACTCGTCGGGCGTCAGGTTGCCGCGGGTCTTGAGCTGCAGCGCGGCGAGGAGCTCGATGACCTGCCGCGCGCCGTCGAGATCCACCTCCACCTGTCCCGTGAAGGGGCTGGGCATCTCGCCGAGATTCGCGGCGGCGGTGGCCGCGAGATTCCGGACCAGGTTGATGAACTGCGCCGAGGCGGCCTGCTCCTCGCGGGACTGCGGCGCGGCGGGCGCCCGGGGCCCCTCGGCGGTGGCGACGCGGCCGCCGGGTGCTATGTCCTTGACGGGCTCGTCGACGGGTCCGTCGGGCGTGCGCCGCTGGCCGTCGGACGTGAAGGTGCGGCGATCGATGACCCGGATGTCCTCCCGCTTCTTCTCGTCCTTTCGTTCCATCGTCGCGGAATATCTCCTCTCGCCGGCTGGGCGCGGATGGTAGCACCCCGGCGCGGAGGAACACAAGCCGTTTGCCGCACGGCAGGGGCTGGACTAAGATGCGCCGCGATTCCCGGGAGGGCGCCGTGTCGGAGATGGATCGGCTCAAGCAGATCATGGCCCGCCTGCGCGGTCCCGACGGATGCCCGTGGGACCGGGAGCAGACGCTCGACAGCCTCGCCACGTTCCTTCTCGAGGAGACCCACGAGGTGCTGGACGCCATGAGCTCCGATACGCCCGAGGCCCACCGCGAGGAGCTCGGCGACCTGCTCTTCCAGATCGTCTTCCAGGCGCGCGTCGCCGAGGAGGATGGCGCGTTCGACCTCGAGGCGGTCATGCGGGACATCGGCGACAAGATCGTGAGGCGCCATCCGCACGTCTTCGGCGACGCCAGCCTCGAGACGTCGGATCAGGTCCTGAAGCAGTGGGAACAGATCAAGGTGGAGGAGCGCCGGGCCAAGGGGGAGGACTCGATGTTCTCCGGCGTGCCCCGGCACCTTCCCGCCCTCCTCAAGGCGCTGCGCATCTCGTCGAAGGCGGCCCGCGTCGGATTCGACTGGCCCGATCGTCGCGGTCTCCTCCGGAAGCTCGAGGAGGAGAAGCGCGAGCTGCTGCAGGCCCTGCGGAGCGGGAGGAGCGAAGCGGTGGCGGAGGAGATCGGCGACCTCCTGTTCACCGTGGTCAACGTGGCCCGCCAGTCGGGGATCGATCCGGAGCTGGCGCTTCAGGCCTGCAACCGGAAATTCCTGCGCCGCTTCGGACGGGTCGAGGAGGGCCTGAGGAAGCGAGGGCTGACGCCCGCGCCGGAGCACCGTACGCTGATGAACGAGCTGTGGGACGAAGCGAAGTCGGGGGTCAGAAGAACTTCGCCTGCCCGAAGGTCCCCATCCGCCGGAATTTCTGGTAGCGCGTCTCGACGAGGTCGGAGGCGGGCACGCTCCTGAGATCTTCGAGCGCCGCCATCAGGTGCTCGTCGAGGATCTGCGCCTGGCGGGCGGGATCGGCCTGCGCCCCGCCGGCCGGCTCCGGAACGATCGAGTCGATGATCTCCAGCTCCTTGAGATCCGGCGCGGTGATCCTCATGGCCCGCGCCGCCTCGCGCGACTTCCCCTGGTCCGACCACAGGATGGCGGCGCATCCCTCCGGGCTGATGACCGAGTAGACCGCGTGCTCCAGCATGAGCACCCGATCGCCGATGGCGATCGCCAGCGCCCCGCCGCTGCCCCCTTCCCCGGTCACCGTGACGATGGTCGGAACGCTCAATCGCGCCATGGTCCGCAGGCTGACCGCGATCGCCTCGGCCTGGCCGCGCTCCTCGGCCCCCTTGCCCGGATACGCCCCCGGCGTGTCGACGAAGGTGAACAGAGGACGGCGGAATTTCTCGGCCATCTCCATGACGCGCACCGCCTTGCGGTAGCCCTCCGGCCGCGGCATCCCGAAATTGCGGCGCACCTTCTCGCGCGTGTCGCGCCCCTTCTGGTGGCCGATCAGCGCCACCGGGGCCCCCTTGTAGATCGCGAATCCGGCGACGATGGCCGGATCGTCGGCGTACTTCCGGTCGCCGTGGATCTCGACGAAGTCCGTGAACAGGAGGCCGACGTAGTCGAGGGTGTAGGGGCGCTTGGGGTGGCGGGCGACGAGGGTGCGCTGCCAGGGCGTCAGCCGCGCGTAGACTTCCTGGCGCAGGACCTGGAGGCGCCGCTCCAGCCGCTCGATCTCGTCGGCGCGATCGTCGCCGCCCGGCACGCCGGAGAGCTCTTCGATCTTCTTCTCCAGCTCGCGCAGCGGCCGTTCGAAATCGTCTTCCTCGGCGGCCATGCCGGTAGTCAAGCACACGCACTCGAACGGTGTCAAGCAACCGGAGGCACGATCGTGCGGAGCTTCGGCGCGCGTCAGGCCCGCGGGTGGAAGTCCCTGTAGATTTTTCGCAGGCGCTCGCGATTGATGTGCGTGTAGATCTGCGTCGTGGAGATGTCGGCGTGCCCGAGCATCATCTGGACCGAGCGCAGGTCGGCGCCCCGCTCCAGGAGGTGCGTGGCGAAGGAGTGGCGGAGCACGTGGGGGCTGAGCTTGCCGCGCAGGCCGACCGTCCTCCCGTACCGCTTGAGGATCTTCCAGAATCCCTGGCGGCTCAGGCCGCGGCCCCGGCTGTTGAGGAAGAGCGAGGGATGCGCGCCGCCTCCCGACGCGATGCCCGGCCGCCCGCCCTCCAGGTAGGCGCGCAGCTTCTGGGAGGCCTGCCGCCCCATCGGCACGAGACGCTCCTTGCTTCCCTTGCCGATCACGCGGACCACGCCCATGTCGAGCGAGACCTGCGCCAGCGTGAGACCGACCAGCTCGGAGACGCGAAGACCTGTCGCATAGAGCGTCTCGAGCATCGCACGGTCGCGCAATCCGAGCGTCGTGCGCGGATCCGGTGCGCCGAGCAGCGCCTCGACATCCTTTTCGGAAAGGTTCTTCGGTAAACGCCGCGGGAGTTTGGGGGCGTGCACGCGCAGCGTCGGATCGGCGGTGAGCGTGCCCTGCTG
>DATNEZ010000008.1:0-2877 GCA_035606645.1 Binatia bacterium | reverse complement strand
CGACCACGACACCGGCGCACCTCTGGCGCGTGCGCGCGTGTCCGTGATGGAGCTCCCTCTCGGAGGGTTCACCGGCGACGACGGGACCTTCCTGATCGAGCACGTCCCCCCCGGCTCGTACATGCTGGCGCTGACGCATGAAGGGTACGAACGGCGCATCCTGGCCGAGGTCGCCGTCACGACCGGCCGGATCACCGAGGTGCGCGGAGACCTGGTCCAGGAAGTCGTCGACCTGGATGAGCTGGTGGTCAGCGGCGCCGACATCACCGACAGCAAGGAGGCCGGGGCGCTGGAGATCCGGGCCGCGGCGGCGACGTCGCAGGACGCCATCTCTTCCGAGCTCATGTCGCGCTCGGGGGCGGGGGACGTGGCGGGGGCGCTCAAGCACGTCGTCGGGGCGTCCGTGACCGAAGGGAAGTACGCGGTCGTCCGCGGGTTGAGCGACCGTTACACCGGCACGACGCTCAACGGCGTGCGCATCCCGAGCGCCGACCCCCGCAAGCGGGCCGTGCAGGTCGATCTCTTTCCGACCGGGACGATCGAGAGTGTCACCGTGACCAAGACGTTCACCCCCGACCTGCAGGGGGACTTCACGGGGGGCGGGATCGACATGAAGACCCGCGCCATCCCGGAAGGACGCACCCTGTCGATCACGGCGACCTCCGAGTCGAACTCGCTGGCGACGGGAAACGCGTCCGCCCTGACCTACGAAGGCGGCGGGGTGAACGGTCTGGCCCGCGTCGATCCCGACCGGCTGATCCCCTCGATCGCGCAGGCGCAGTACAGCACCTTCCCCAGGACGTTCACGCAGGTGTCGCCGTCCCGGCCGAATCCCCCGCCGACCGAGACCCAGATCGCCGGCGAATACGACCGGCTGTCCCGGTCGTTCGAGCCGGTCATGGGGGTCAGCCGCGCCGCCCCGGAGCGGAACGGGGGGTTCGCGTTCCTGGCGGGGGATCGGTACACGCTCGGAACCGGCGCGGTCGTCGGGCTGATGGGGGGGGTGACGCAGACGCACAAGCACGACTTCTACGAAGGAGGCCTCAACAACGCCGCGGTCGTCTCCGATCCGCAGCAGGGGATCGCCATACGGCGCAGGCGCAACGACAGCCTGGGGACGGACGAGGCGCTCGTCGGCATGCTGGGGAGCGCCGTGCTGCAGATCACCCCCGACCAGACGGTCGCCCTGCAGATGCTGCGCAACACCTCCTCCGAGGATACCGCCCGCTTCCAGGTCGAGAGCCAGGGCTATCCGTCCCTGGAGCAGAACCAGAGCCTGCACTTCACCCAGCGGGACGTGCGCTCCAACCAGCTGCACGGGACGCACATTCTCGGCGGCCCGCGGGAGGACGGGAGCGGCTCGGGCGCGCTCCTCGAATGGACGCTCGCCGACAACTCCACGCTGCAGGACGAGCCGGACGTGCGGTTCTTCCGCAACGTGTTCGACGTGACGAGCCTGACCGCCTCGATGAATTTCCCGGGCGGCAGCACCAGCCCGCAGAACACGCGCCGCATCTTCAGGACCATCGAGGAGCGGAACAGGCAGGGAGGGCTCGACTATTCCTTTCCGATCGGGGTCTGGGGCGGGCGATCCGGCCGGATCAAGACGGGGGCCTTTCTCGAGCGCACGGATCGCGACTACGAGCAGCATTCCTTCTTCTACGAGTTCCCGACCCAGGTCGGAAACTTCCTGGATCCGATCGCCGCGGCGAACAGGGGGCTGGCGACCTTCCAGGCGACCGGCCCCGACGATCTCTGGACCGACGTCTTCCTGCAGCCGAACCGGATCGGGCTGGCCCACAACAATCCGAAGGTCCCGAACCAGCTCCTGTGGAGCCTCGAGCCGCTCGGAGAGGACGTCGATTACTCCGGCGACCAGGCGATCGACGCCGCCTACGTCATGGCCGACCTGCCGCTGTCGGCACGCTGGAGAGTGATCGGCGGGGCGCGCCACGAGGCCACCCGCATCTCGATTGTCCCGACGACCAACCAGAGGGACCACAAGCTGGATGTCGTCGAGGTCCAGCCCGGCAGCGGCGACCGGGCCATCGTCGGGGTGCCCCAGGAGGAGGCCACGGCCGACGTCGACCAGGGGGCGTGGCTGCCGGCCGTCGGGTTCATCTTCGAGGCGAAGCCGGGCCAGAACGTGCGGCTGTCGTGGAGCCGGACGCTCGCCCGTCCCACGTTCCGCGAGCTGGCGCCGGTCGCCACGGAAGAGTTCATCTTCGGGGACGAGTACATCGGCAATCCCGACCTGACGCTGTCCCGGATCACCAACCTCGACGCCCGCTGGGAGCTCTTCCCGCGATCGGGGGACGTCCTCGCGGCGAGCGTCTTCTACAAGCAGATCCAGGATCCGATCGAGGTCCTGAGCTTCGCGGCCGGCGGGCGCAGCTTCCTGCAGCCTGTGAATTTCGGCTCGGGGACGGTCCTCGGGGTCGAGATGGAGGCGCGCGCCTCGGTCGGCAGCTGGCTGCCGAGACTGCACGGCCTGTCGGCCAGCCTGAACCTGACTCTCATCCGCTCGGCCGTGGACGTGCCCGAAGTCGAGCAGGAATCGCTCGCCTCCTTCGGGCTGGACGAAAAGACCCGCCGGCTGCAGGGGCAGCCGGCCTACCTGGTCAACTTCGACGTGATGTACGAGCACGAGCGCCTGGGGCTGGTCGGCGGGCTGTTCTACAACCGGGTCGGGGAGACGCAGGTCTCGGGGGCGGCGCGGGGGACGGACGACGGCAATCCGAACGTGTTCCAGGAGGCGTACGGGACGCTGGACGTCAAGGTGACGAAGAAATTCGCGAAGGGACTCAGCGCCTCGATCACCGGCAAGAACATCCTGCGCCCGACCACCCGCACCGTCTTCCGCAAGCCGGACGGCGA
>DATNEZ010000005.1:0-4006 GCA_035606645.1 Binatia bacterium | reverse complement strand
TGGGACTTCGCCCAGAATCCCCTGAGCGGCAGGCTGGTGTCGTACAACCTGGACTGGTCGGCCCCGGCCCCCAACCATACGTCGCACGGCAACGCCCGCCCAGGTGTCCCCGCCTCCGACCAGTACGCCTGCGGCAGCAGCGCCTCGCGGGCCGACGCCATCTGGGGGAACGAGATCATCTGCTTCCGGCTCGACGGGTCGTTGAACGTGCTCGTCGTGGCGCCGGTCATGACCGACCTCAACGCCCCGGGCGGCGGCAGCGACGATTACGTCAAGCGACCGAAGGGGAACCTGGACGTCACCGGGCAGTACTTCATCTGGACCAGCAACGCCGGCGGCAATCGCCTCGACGCCTTCCTGGTCAAGGTCCCGGGGCAGCGTCTCCTCGGAAGCCTCGACACGACGTCACCCACGGCGTCGCTGACGGCCCCCGTCGCGGGGGCGTCCGTCTCCGGGACCACGACCGTGACCGCCACGGCCGCGGACAACGTGGGGGTCCTCGGGGTCCAGTTCCGGCTGGACGGATCGAACCTGGGGTCCGAGGACACCTCGGCCCCCTATGCGCTCTCCTGGAGCACCACCGGAGCGTCCAATGGCTCCCACAGCCTGGTCGCGATCGCCCGCGACGCTGCCGGCAACACCGGCGCGTCCGCCCCGGTCGGCATCACGGTGGCGAACGGCGACTCGACCCCGCCGTCGATTTCGGCAGTCCTCGCTTCCGGCATCACCGCAACCGGCGCCGCGATGACCTGGACCACGAATGAGGTGTCGGACAACCAGGTGGACTACGGCCCGACGACCGCCTACGGCAGCAGCACCACGCTGAACGTGTCACTCGTCGTCGCGCACGCCGCCGCCCTGACGGGTCTGGCGCCGGCGACCACGTACCACTTCCGGGTGAAGTCCCGGGACGCGGCCGGCAACCTGGCCGTCTCGGGGGATTTCAACTTCCTGACGCTCCCGCAACCCCCTTCCGGATCGGGGCCGATCGGCTCGTGGCCGCTCTCGGAAGGGAGCGGGGGCCTGACCGCGGACGCATCGGGCAATGGCTTCAACGGTTCGCTGTCCGGCGGTCCGGCGTGGATTGCGGGCCGGGTCGGGCCGGGGCTCCTGCTCGACGGCGCGGACGACTACGTCGCGATTCCCCACGCGCCGTGGCTCAATCCGTTTCCGCTCACCGTCGCGGCCTGGATCAGGACGACCGCCACGGGACTGCACGGGGTCGTCAACAAGTATCTTCCCGGCTCGTTCAACGGCTATCAAATTTTCACGAATGGCGGCAGCCTGTGCGCCTGGTATTTCCGGGACGCCTCGAATTTCGTCTGGGACGGCACCAGCTGCACGCTGGCCGCCCCCGGGTACAACGACGGCCAGTGGCATCACGTCGCGCTGGTGGTCGACGCCGCCGGCGGCCGCCTTTACGTGGACGGCGCGCAGAAGTCGTCGCGCGCCTGGACCGGGACGGCCGGCGCAGTCAGCACGACGGCGGAGATCGCCCTGGGACGTTACCCCTCGACCGCCACGCCGTATTTCCCCGGCGCCCTCGACGAGGTCCGGGCCTACAACCGCGCGCTGAGCGCGGCCGAGATCGCCGGCCTGATCGGCCTCGACACCACCCCCCCGATCATCTCCTCGGTGAGCGCCTCCGGACTGTCCGACACGGGGGCGACCATCACCTGGACCACCAACGAGTTGGCGGACACGCAGGTCGAGTACGGACCGACGACCGGCTACGGCTCGTCCAGCTCCCTGAACGGCTCGCTCCTCACGAGCCACTCCCAGGGCCTGGCGGGGCTCGCCTCGAGCACCCTGTATCACTATCGCGTGAAGTCGCGCGACGCTTCCGGAAACCTGGCCGTCTCCGCCGATTTCACCTTCACGTCCCTGGCGGACTCGTCAGGGGGAGGAAAGCACAAGGGGCGTCCCCTGGCCTTCTGGACCTTCTCCGAGACCGGCGGGGCTCTGGCCGCCGACTCGTCGGGGAACGGGTTCGACGGCACGCTCATGGGAGGCCCGGTCCGGACCGCCGGCCCGATTGGCCAGGGCCTCTCGTTCGACGGAGTGGACGATTCCGTCGCCGTACCCCACGCCCCGGCTCTCGACCCGTACCCGGTCACCGTCGCGACCTGGATCAGGACCGGCGCCACCGGCCTGCACGGGGTGGTCAACAAGTACATTCCCGGCTCCCGCAATGGGTACCAGATCTTCATGAGCGGCGGTCGGCTGTGCGCCTGGTACTTCCGGGACGCTTCCGAGTTCGTGTGGGACGGCACCGGCTGCACCCTGGCGGTGCCGGGTTACTCCGACGGCCGCTGGCACCACGTGGCGTTCGTCGTGGACTCTTCGGGAGGGCGCCTGTTCGTGGACGGAGGACAGAAGGCGGCGCGCGCCTGGACCGGGTCGCCCGGCGCGGCGACCACCGCGGCCGCCCTCAGCCTCGGAAGTTACCCGGGAACTCTGACGCCTAACCTCCCGGGCGCGCTCGACGACGTGCGCATCTACGACCGGGCGCTCGGCGCCGACGAGGTGATGGCTCTTTTCAATCCCGGCGTCGGCCTGCTCGGCTCGTGGTCGTTCTCGGAAACCGGCGGCGCGACGGCCGCCGACTCCTCCGGCTTCTCATTCAACGGCACGATCCTCGGAGGTCCGGCCCGGATCGCCGGCCCGGCCGGAACGGCCCTTTCCTTCGACGGCGTGGACGACTCCGTCGAGGTCCCTCACGCGCCGCCGCTCGATCCGCTGCCGCTCACGGTCGCGGCGTGGGTCAGGACGGGCGCGACCGGCCTGCGCGGCGTGATCAACAAGTACGCTCCTTCCTCGTTCAACGGCTACCAGGTGTTCGTGAGCGGCGGCAGCCTGTGTGCCTGGTATTTCCGGGACGCGGGGAATTTCGTCTGGGACGGCAGCGACTGCGGCCTGAGCGCCGCCTGGCCCGCAGACGGCGCATGGCACCACGTGGCGTTCGTCGTGGACGGCTGGGGCGGCCGCCTGTATGTGGACGGAGAGGAGCAGGCGGCGCGCGCCTGGACCGGGACCGCCGGTCCCGCCACCACGACGGCCGGCCTGGCGTTCGCCCGGTACCAGGGGCTCGCCTCGTCCTGGCTGCCGGGGGACCTGGACGAGGTGCGACTCTACGGACGCGCCCTCAGCGAGGACCAGATCGCGGATCTGCGGGAGGGAGCGCTGCCCGTCTTCTGATGGGCACGCCGGTGTCGTGCCCGGGCGCGCGGCTCGCCGGACCTCCGGTCTCGTGCTACCTTTGAACGCACAAACCGGAGGTATCGATGACTCGACGATTGTCCCTCGTGGTGGAGGACGGCCCGCGGCGTCCTGCGGACGCCACGGTTCCCAGCCAGGATTCCGCCCGGGTCCCCCGACCTGACGATGCTGCCCTGCTCGACGAGTACTCGCGCACGGTCGTCCGGGTGGTGGAGGAGATCGGCCCGGCGGTCGTCAATATCGACGTCTACAAGAAGGCGCGGGAGCGCGAGGTGCGCGCCGGCACCGGGTCGGGGTTCATCTTCACGCCCGACGGCTTCGTCCTGACGAACAGCCACGTGGTGAGCGGGGCGGCGCGCGTTGACGTCACCCTGAACGACGGCCGGCGCCTGGCCGCCCAGATCGTGGGGGACGACCCGAGCACCGACCTGGCGGTCGTCCGGGTGCAGGCCCCCGGTCTGCACGCCGCCCGGCTCGGCGAGTCGCGCTCCCTGCGCCCGGGGCAGATGGTCGTCGCCATCGGCAACCCGCTCGGCTTCCAGTGCACCGTAACGGCGGGGGTGGTGAGCGCGCTGGGCCGGTCGTTGCGCGCCGGCTCGGGCCGGCTGATCGACAATATCATCCAGACCGACGCGCCGCTGAACCCGGGGAACTCGGGCGGCCCGCTGCTCAACTCGGCCGGCGAGGTGATCGGCGTCAACACCGCGGTCATCCTTCCGGCGCAGGGGATCTGCTTCGCCATCGCCATCGACACGGTGAAGTTCGTCGCCGGCAGGCTGATCAAGGA
>DATNEZ010000626.1:0-4573 GCA_035606645.1 Binatia bacterium | reverse complement strand
GGCAGGTGGGGGGCGGGGCGCACGTGGTCTTCGATCGCGACGGCCTCCGGATCCTCGCCTTCCCGGTGGATCACGGTCCGAAGCTCGCGGCGTTCGGCTACCGGTTCGAGTACGAAGGACGGACGGCGGTCTTCTCCGGCGACTGCCGGCCGACGCCGGGCCTCATCGTGCAGGCGCACCGTGCCGACGTCCTGGTGCACGAGGTCGTCAGCCCGGCGCTGGAAAGACGCCAGGCCCTGGTCGCCGATCCCGCCGCGATCGAAGGGATCCTCGCCCGCCACACGACTCCCCAGGAGGCCGGCCGGATCTTCGCTCTCACCCGCCCGCGCCTCGCCGTCTACACCCACATCGTTCCGTCCGGGGCCACGGCCGCGGACCTCGTGCCCCTGACCCGCAGGGAGTACCGGGGACGCCTGGCGGTCGGCTACGACCTCATGTCGATCACCATCGGCGAGCAGATCGTCCTGGGGACCCGGGGCTCGAAGGGGACCCGCTAGTCCATTCTGACTAGGGCTGCTTCTTCAGGATGGCGAGCTGGTCCCGCCAGGCGGAGCGCGACTTGATGTAGTCGGCGTGCGTGATCTTCAGCTCGCTGGCGATGCGGCGGATCTCGTTGTCCTCGACGAGGCTGATCCACTCGTCCGAGGCGGAGACGCTGAACAGGCACTGCAGGAGCGCCAGCTTCTGGTCCTGGCTGGCGATGCGGTTGAACTCCCGGGTGACCAGGTAGTTCTCGGTGCCGCCGAACAGCTCGTGCTGCGACTTGGCCATCTGCACCACGAGGATCGCCTGCTCCGGGGCCAGCCCTCCCTGCTGCACCAGGAGCCGCTCCATCTCGCCGGACTCCGCCTCGCTGATCACCAGGTCGGCGCGCGCCACCCGCCCCAGGATGTAGGCGAACGCCGCCAGGAAACGAGCCCGGTCCGGCTCGAGGCGATCGAGCGTCCGGATGATCTCGCGCACGCTCTCGCTCTCCGCGGTGGGGGCCGCGCCCGGGCCGCCGCCGGCCTCCCCGAACCCCAGGAACTTCAGAATGGACACGAGTCCTTCCTCTCCATCGTCCCTGCCGGCCCTAGCGGCGCGGCTTCGGCTTCGCCTGCGCGGACCAGCCTTCGGCGTACTGCGGCAGGTCGTCGGTGATCGCGTCCCAGGAGGCCATCGAGTCGACCCACTGGCGGAACTGCGGGCGGATGCCGGGGTCGCCGTCGAGCGCGCCGAAACGGACGGCGATCTCGGGGCCTCCGGGATAGCCGCCGCCGAACAGGCTCGAGCCGCAGACGCCGCAGAACGCCTTGACCACGGCGTCGGGCGCCGGCTTGAAGATCCGCACCAGGTCCTTGCCCGCCACGACGCTCAGCTGCTCCGGAAGGATGCGCCCCTGGGTCGAGGCCCCCGCCCCCGAATGCTTGCGGCAGCGCGAGCAGTGGCAGTGGCTGGCGCGCAGAAACGCCCCGCGGATTTCGAAGCGGACCCCCCGGCACAGCCAGGAGCCGGTCAGGACCTTCTCGTCTCCGGATGGCGTCATCGGCCCTTCCTCCGCGCGGCCGGGGCGATGAGGCCGTAGCTCTCGTGAACCAGGCCGCGCACCCGCTTCCAGTCGTCGATGCGGGAGGCGTCCATCGAAACCCAGCCGTGCCGACCGACATAGGGGGCCGGCCAGAAGCGCTCGTCGGTGACGATCATCTCGGCGTGGTCCCGCTCGAGCTTGAAGCCGATCGTGGTGATCCCCTTCTCCTTGCCGTAGCCGCAGAAGATCTTCTCGCCGACGCGGAAGTGCGGCTCCCCCCACGTGAGGGTTTCCTTCGTGTCGGGGAGGGCCAGGCAGATCTTCCGCAGCCGCGAGAGAACCGCATCGCTCGATTTCATCCGCCTGCCTCCGGCCCGCCGGGTCTCCCGGTCGGGGTGGTGCTACGATAGCGCGCCTCAATCAGGATGGGGGGATCATGCGCCACTTCACCATGCTTCGTCCAGCGCTTCCGGCCCTCGGTCTCGTCGCGGCGCTCACCGCTGTCTTTGGGACCGCCGCGCAATCCGCCGATCCGGCCACCGGGCAGGCGACCGGCACGCAGACGGCGGCCGGCGCGCAGCCGGGGACCAGCAAGCAGTCAGCGACCGGCGCGCCAGCGGCGGCCGGCGACCTCGAGGCCGCGCGCGCCCTGTTCCAGAGGAACCTGGACGCGATCCGGAAGCGCGACAAGGACGCCTACCTGGCGTGCTACCTCAACGCCCCCACCCTGGCGCGCACCGGGTTCGAGGGGGCGCAGATGGGGTACGACGCCCTGGCGAAGGAGGCGGGGGAGGAGTGGCCCGACCTCTTCGAGGGGCTCGACCTGCAGCTCGTGCCGATCCGCCCCGGAGTGGTGTACGGGACGTACCGCTACCGTGTGCGCTACGGCGCGCAGGAGGATTCTGGGATCTCCGAGCGTTTCTTCGTGAATACCGGCGGCGGGCAGCCCGGCGGCGCCCCCGGCGCCGGCTGGAAGATCGCCGTCAGCACCGCCTTCTCGGCCCCGCCTGGCGTGCCGGCGCCGCCGCGGGCGCTGGTCGGAGGGACGCTGGTCGACGGCACCGGCGCCCCGCCGGTCCCGGACTCGGTGGTGATCCTGCGCGGAGGGAAGATCGACTGCGCCGGGACGCGGGCCCAGTGCCCGCCTCCGAAGGGGATCGACGTCCTGGACGCGAAGGGGACCTGGATCACGCCGGGGATCGTCGATGCGCACGTGCATTTCTCGCAGACCGGCTGGGCGGACGGCCGGCCCGATTTCATCGACGTCCGGGACCGGTATCCCTACGAGGAGGTCCAGGCCGGGCTGCGCGCCCACCCGGAGCGCTTCCTGCGATCGTATCTGTGCTCGGGGGTGACCTCCGTCTTCGACGTGGGCGGCTATCCCTGGACCTGGGAGCTGAGGGGGCGCGCCGCCGCCGATCCGCTGGCGCCGCGCGTCGCAGCGGCGGGGCCGCTCCTGTCGACCCTCGATTTCTGGCTGAACCTGCCGGCCGAGAGGCAGTTCATCTACCTCGGCACCGAGGACGACGCGCGCGCCGGGGTGCGCTACCTTGCCGCCCACCACGCCGATGCGGTCAAGGTCTGGTTCATCCCGGTCGCGGCGCGGAACTTCGACGAGATGACGAAGGCGGTCCTGGCGGCCGGCGACGAAGCGCGCGCGCAGAAAATCCCGCTCATCGTGCACGCCACGGGGCTGAAGGAGGCTACGGCCGCACTGCGCGCCCGCGCGGCGCTCCTGGTGCACGGCGTCGGGGACGTCCCGGTCGATTCCGAGTTCCTGCGGCTGGCCAAGGAGAGCAAGACGATCTACTGCCCGACCCTCACCGTGGTGGACGGCTACCGGCGGCTGCGCGAGGCGGCGATCGCCAAGATGGCGCCGGTGGTCGACGATCCGAACGGCTGCGTCGATCCCGTCACCCTGGCCCGGGTCGCGGAGAGCGCCCGCCTTCCGATGGAGGCGGACGAGCCGCAGGCCGAGGAGGCCCGGCGGAAGCGCTTCGAGACCATGGCCCGCGTGGGGCCGGCGAACCTCAAGGCGGTGCGCGACGCCGGCATCCCGATCGCCATGGGGACCGACGCGGGGAACCCGCTCACCCTGCACGGCCCCTCGATCTACGCCGAGATGGAGGCGATGCAGGCGGCCGGGATGACCCCGATGGAGGTCCTGGTCGCCTCGACGCGCGGTGGGGCCATGGCGATGAACCGGCTGGAGCAGTTCGGCACCCTGGAGAAGGGGAAGCGCGCCGACCTGCTGGTCGTGGGGGCCGATCCCACGCGCGACATCAAGAGTCTGAGGCAGCTGCGCTTTGTCGTCCGGAGCGGGGTGGTGCGCGCCCAGGCCGAGCTGCGCCCCCCCGCCCCCGGCACGCGATGAAGTGATATCATAGGGACCTCATCCCGCCAGGCAGTGGCAGGAGAACCCATCGTGGCCCACGGCTCTCCAGGCATCAAAGACGGCATGCGGAGCGGCACTCAGGTCCTGCCGGCCACGGGGGCCGTCGCCCCGGCCCGCGAGGCCGCGGCGCCCGTCCAGCCCGCGGCGCCCGTCGAGCGCCCCGCGCCCGGCCAGCCCGCCCCCCTGGCGGAGGCGCTCAGCCGCATCGCCCGGATCGTCTCGGAGACGCTGGAGCTGAAGGAGGTCTTCGAGCGCGTAGCCGAGGCGGCCGCCGCGGTCCTCCCGTTCGACAACATGGGGGTGTCGCGGCTCGAGACGCCCGAGACCATGCGGCTCTACGCCAAGGCAGGGACCATGAGCCACGAGGGGCATGCCCAGGTGGTGGCCCTGAAGGATTTCTCCCCCCCGATGCGGTCCGGTCCGGGGAGCGTCCCCCGGATCGACGACACGGCCTTGCAGCTCGACCCCGCCTTTCCCATGGACCGCTCCATCATGGAGCGGGGTGTCCGATCGATCCTGAGGGCGCCCCTGACCCGCGGCGGCGAGTACATCGGAAGCGTCTGGTTCACCGCGCAGCGGCCGGGGGCGTTCACGGTCGATCATGAGGCGGCGGCCCGGCCGATCGCCGACCTGCTCGGCCTGGCCCTGGAGCACGAGCGGATCTGGGGAAT
>DATNEZ010000373.1:0-2390 GCA_035606645.1 Binatia bacterium | reverse complement strand
CGGCCGTGATCCCGGCCTCCCCCGCCGTCCGCCGCCCATGAGCGGCGGCGCCCCGCGTCTCCTCGTCGCCACCTTCAACCCCGGCAAGGCGCGCGAGCTGCGCCGCCTCCTCGCCGCGGCCGGGATCGAGCCCCTGACGCTCTCCGACCTCGGCCTCGGCGCCCCGTTCGAGGAGACCGGGACCACGTACGAGGAGAACGCCCGCGGCAAGGCGGAGCACTATGCCGCGCAATCGGGGATGCCCGCGCTCGCGGACGACTCCGGGCTGGAAGTCGAAGCGCTCGGCGGCGGGCCGGGAGTCCTCAGCGCCCGTTACGGCGGGCCCGGCCTCGACGACCCCGGCCTGCCCGAGGAGCGCCGCGCGGCCCGCTACGTCGCCGTCGCCGCCCTGGCTCCCGGCCCGGCGGGCGCGCGGCGGCCGGGCGCTCCCGGCGCCGACGCGACGCGCCTCTTCCGGGCCACCTGCCCGGGCCGCATCGCCACCGAAATGCGCGGCGAGCGTGGCTTCGGTTACGACCCGATCTTCTTCTATCCCTCGTTCGGCGCCACTTTCGGCGAGATCCCCGACGATCGCAAGGACCGCGTGAGCCATCGCGCCCTCGCCTTCGCCTCCGTCGCGGCCTTCCTGAAGACCCCTGAAGGCTTGGCGTTCCTGGGCGTGTGAGCCCCAGGGTCCGGGCGCGTTGACAGCACCGACCCGCTCCCCTATGCTCCACCCCACGGAGGCGGACCCATGCTGCTCAACTGGCTCCTGGTCATCGTCGGGGCGCTGTGCGTCCTGGTCGAAGTGGCGATGGGGGGGTTCGCCGGGTTCGACCTGGTGCTGATCGGATCGGCGGTGGCGGCCGGCGGCGTGGCCGGCCTGATCTCCGGGAGCTCCGCCGTCGGGCTCATCGCGTCGGCCGCGCTGAGCCTGATGTACGTCGCCCTCGGGCGGCGCTGGGTGCGCGACCGCCTGCGGCACACGACGGTGGCGAGCAACGCCGACGCCGTGGTCGGCCAGCGCGCCCTCGTGGTGCAACGGATCGCCGAGCACGGCCCCGGCCAGGTCCGGGTCCGCGACGAGGTCTGGCGCGCCGCGCCCGCGCCGGGCGCCGCCGGCCCGTTCGAGCCGGGGGCCGAGGTCACGGTCGAAGGCGTGGACGGCGTCACACTCCGGGTGAGGTGATAAGGATGAACGAGCTGCCCTTCGGATCGCTCGGGTTTTTCGCGCTGTCCATCGTCGTCTTCATCGCCCTCGTCATGGTGGCGCGCTCGGCGCGCATCGTGTCGCAGTACGAGAAGGGGCTGGTCATGCGCCTGGGCAAGTACCGGGCCACGGTCGACTCCGGGCTGACCTTTCTCGTGCCGATGATCGAGAGCCTGATCAAGGTGGACATGCGCGAGCGCGTCATCAACGTCGAGCCGCAGAAGGTGATCACCAAGGACAACGTCGGCGTGACCGTCGACGCGGTCATCTACTACCGCATCAGCGACCCGGTGAAGGCGACGTTCGAGGTGCAGAACTTCGCTTACGCCGCCACCACGCTGGCGCAGACGAACCTGCGCAACCTCATCGGCGACAAGAGCCTGGACGAGACCCTGACGGCGCGCGACACCATCAACACGAACCTGCGCAACGTGCTCGACGAGGCCACCAACACCTGGGGCGTGAAGCTGACGCGCGTCGAGGTGCAGAAGATTGACCCGCCGGCCGACATCACCGAGGCGATGTCGCGCCAGATGAAGGCCGAGCGGGACAAGCGGGCCCAGATCCTGGAGGCCGAGGGCGTGAAGCAGTCGCAGATCCTCCAGGCCGAAGGAAGCAAGCAGTCTTCGATCCTGAAGGCCGACGGCGAGGCCCAGGCGCGCATCCTGCAGGCCAACGCCGAGGCCAAGGCGATCGAGGTGACGTCCGTCGCGGCCGAGACCTTCTTCAAGGATCGCGCCGAGGCCCGCCAGCGCCTCGACGTCCTGCGGGCCGTCCTGGCGCAGCAGACCAAGTTCGTCGTCCCCTCGGGATCGAACCTGCTCAACATCCTGGGGCTCGACGATCGTGGCGCCGGGCTGGTCCCGCAGGCCCCGCAGCCGCCGCATGGATCGCCGGCCCCGGCCCCACCGAGGAAATTCCCGGGATAGCACGGCTCTCTCGCCGGTGGTCATCGGGATCGCATTTCGTGGGATCGTGATCCGTCGGCTGATCCGCGCGATCCGTCCGCTGATCCGCTTGTCGGCGCCGCGACCCTCCGCTCGTTGCGGTACCAGACCCCGAGGTCCTTCTTCCCGAGCCTCCACAGGATGCCAAGCGGCGCCCTGCCGCGGCAAGTCGCCAGCTCGCCGTGCTCGCCCCGCTTGTGGTGGAAGCGGCAGAGGCAGGTGCGATTGTCGAGCGCATTTCCGCCTCGCCGGGA
>DATNEZ010000616.1:0-3336 GCA_035606645.1 Binatia bacterium | reverse complement strand
CAGGACCTTCGCCTCGTACTCCTTCAGCTCGGGGGTGACGTAACGCTCGGCGCCGACCAGCGTCTGCTTGCGCTCGTAGTCGGCCGGGACCGACTTCCGGTGCGCGTTGCTGATCTCCAGGTAGTACCCGAAGACCTTGTTGTACCGGACCTTCAACGAGGCGATGCCGGTGCGCCCGCGCTCGCGCGTCTCGATCGACGCCAGGAAGGCCCGGCTGTCGCGGCGGATGGCGCGCAGGTCGTCCAGCTCGGGATTGTACCCGTCGCGCAGGAGACCCCCCTCGCGCACGCCCGCCGGCGGGTCGTCGGCCAGCGCCTGGTCCAGGCGGCCGCGCAGGTCGGCGAGGAGGTCGAGCGATTCCATCAGGCGCGCGAGGGGGGGGGCGCTCAGGGCGATCGCCTGCGCGGCGATCTCCGGCAGGACCGCGAGCGAGTCGCGCAGGGCCACCAGATCGCGCGCGTTGGCGGTCCCCATCGAGCAGCGCGCCAGGAGCCTCTCCAGGTCGTGCACCCGGGACAGGCGCTCCCGCAGGGAGGCGCGCTCGAAAGGGCGCTCGAGCAGGAAGGAGACGCCGTCCAGGCGGTCTTCGATCGCCCGGACCGAGAGGAGCGGGCGCAGGACCCAGTCGCGCAGGAGCCGCCCGCCCATGGCGGTCCGGGTGCGATCGAGGACCTCGAGGAGCGTCCCCTCGCGCCCTCCGTCGCGGGCGTTCTCGGCCACTTCGAGCGTCCGCCGGGTCGTCTCGTCGAGGATCATGGCGCCGCCCGGGTCGCACCAGGTGACGCGGGTGACGTGCTTCAGGTCCGCCTTGTGCGCCTCCTGCAGGTAGTGCAGGAGCGCCCCGGCGGCGCCGACCGCCAGCCGGCGGTCCTCGACGCCGAAGCCGGCGAGGCTCGCGACCCCCAGCGTCTCGGTCAGCGTGCGGGCCGCCGTGTCGGCGGCCAGGGTCCAGCCCGGGACCTCGTGGGCCAGGACGCCTTCGAGGCCCGACTTCGGCAGGAGGGCGGCGAGCGCGGTCCCCTCCGGATGGAGGATCTCGCGCGGCCGGAACAGCGCGACCTGGGTGGCCAGCGCCTCCGCCGCCTCCGGCCCCTCGTGCTCCGACAGGCGGAAGTCTCCGGTCGAGAGATCGAGATAGGCGCACCCGTAGGCCGCGCCGCCCGCGGGGGCGCCCCTGGCGGCCTGGATGGCGGCGATGTAGTTGGGCTCGGCCGCGCGCAGCTGCGCCGGGTCGGTCACCGTGCCGGGGGAGACGACGCGGGTCACCGCGCGCCGGACGATCCCCTTCGCGGCGCGCGCGTCCTCCACCTGGTCGCAGATCGCCACCCGGTGCCCCTGCTGGATGAGCCGCGCCACGTAGCCGTCGGCGGCGTGGTACGGCACGCCGCACATCGGCGCCTCGTTCGACGTGCCCCGCCCTCGGGCGGACAGGGTCAAGGACAGCGCCCGCGACGCGACGAGGGCGTCGTCGTAGAACATCTCGTAGAAGTCGCCGAGCCGGAACATCAGGATGGCGTCCGGGTGCTGGGCCTTGATGGCCCGGTACTGGCGCAGCATCGGCGTGACCGTGTCCACGGCGCTCCTTGACAAGGGAGGGGCCGGCCATTATAAGACAGCGACGCGTGCCGGCCGCACGCCGCGAGGGATCTCGACACCATGAGTCTCGATCCGATTGCCGCCGAGGAGGCCCAGGTCTCGCCCGAGGACCTGAACGAGGAGGACAAGGTCATGCTGATCTTCTCCTACCTCTGGGTCCTGGCGCTCGTCCCGTTCATGGCCACGCGCCGCGAGTACGTGCGCTGGCACGCCAAGCAGGGGCTGATCCTGTGCGGCATCGCCTGCCTCGTGTTCCTCGGCGTCATCTTCGTCGGCGCCATCCTCGCCACCCTGTCGCGGGTCTTCGCCTGGGTGTTCGCCTTCGCGCTGATCAACCTCGTCCTGCTCTATCTCGCCGTGGCGATCGTCTGCGTCATCAAGGCGATCCGCGGCGAGCGCTGGGCCATCCCCTTCCTGGGCGACCTGGTCGAGAAGATCTGAGCCGCGGATGACCGAGGCGATCCAGGGCGCCATCGCCGCGCACGCGCTGCCGGGACTTCTGCTGGTCGCCGTGCTCGCCTGGCTCGAGTACGTCTTTCCCCCCGCGCCTGGCGATTCGACGATGCTGTTCGCCTTCTTCCTGGCGGGGCGCGGGACGCTGCCGCTGACGGCGGTCGTGGCGGTCGCGCTCGCGGGGAGCGTCCTGGGGGCGATGACCGCCTATGCCATCGGGGCGCGCGCGGGGCGCGGCTATTTCCTGCTGCGCTCGGAATGGGCCCGCGGCGAGCTGCTGCGGATCGAGGGATGGTTCGCGCGGGCCGGGGCCTGGCTGCTCCTGCTGAACCGGTTCCTCCCGGGGGTGCGCGGGTTCTTCCTCTACGCCGCGGGGATCTCGCGGCTCGGCGCCCGGAGGACGCTGGTCTATTCGACCGCCGGCAACGTGCTCTGGGTCGCCCTGATCGCGTGGGGGGGGACGAGCCTCGGCTCGACCTGGGACGAAGTGCGCGTGGTCTTCCGGCGGTACGTGTGGGGGATCGCGATCGTGCTGGCGATCTACGTGGTCCTGACGGTCGTGCGGTCGCGGCGCAGGCGCTCCGCCCCGGTCATGCCTTCTTCTTGAGCCGGGCCTCGATCCTCTGCAGCTCGGCGCGCCGGTCGGGCTGGTCCGGCCGGAGCTTCAGGGACCTCTTGAGGTACTCGGCGGCCCGGTCGTGCTGCCCCTTGGCCTCGTACGCCTGGGCGATCGAGTTGAACAGGGTGGGGCTCGGAGAGCCCGAGCGCTCCGCTTTCTGGAAGTACTCGATGGCCTTGTCGTAGTTCCCCTGGATGGCCCAGGCGGACCCCAGGTTGAACAGCGCCAGGGGATGATCGGCGCGCAGCTCGAGCGCCTTCTGGTACGCGGCGATCCCCTCGTCCATCTTGCCCTGCTTGGCCAGGAGACTCCCGAGGTTGATCTGGAACTCCGGCTCCTGCGGCTTCAGCCCGATGGCGGTCGTGAACGCCATCTTCGCCTTCTCGTACTGCCCCTCGCGCATGTACACCTGTCCCAGCCAGTCGTGGTGGATGGCCGAGTCCTTCTTCTTCTCGAGGCTGGCCACCAGCAGGCGCTCGAGCTTCATGATCTTCGCCGGGTCCTTCGTCGACTGGTACATGACGTACAGGCGGCTCATCGGCTCGAGGGCTATCGGGTCGAGATAGACCGCTTCGAGGTATTCCTGCTCGGCCTCGGCCCGCTTCCCCTCGTGCTCCAGGACGGCCCCCATCGCGGCGTGGACCAGGGCATCCTTGGGAAGCGCCTGG
>DATNEZ010000612.1:0-8064 GCA_035606645.1 Binatia bacterium | reverse complement strand
CGCCGATCGTCGGAGGGGACCGCCAGTTCAAGGAAGTCCGCGAGGGCCTGTTCCGCCTGCTCGACGACGCCCTGCGCTGGATCGACGGCCAGGCCGCCGGCGCTCCGCAAGGATCCGGTCCTGCCGCACCCGGGTCGGTCGCACCTGCCCCGGCCCCTGACGCCGCCGCGCCGAAACCCGGGAAACCTTCCGCGCGCTGACGGGCCGGTCCGGACCGCACAGCGCAAAACGGGCGTATACTCCGCCCAGCCCATTCCACCCGAATCGGGGTCGTGCCGACATGACGAGCGGTGTCTCTCGGCGGGTACCCGTCCTGATGCTGTGGCTGGCGCTCGTGACGTGGCCGGCCCGATCGTCGACGCCCGCGCCATCCGCCGGGGGAGGCATCGTGCCCGATACCCCGTGCGTCGATGCCGACCTCGATTTCACCTGCGACGGCCAGGACAACTGCGCCGGACTGTCGAATCCCGACCAGATGGACACGGATGACGACGGTGCCGGGGACGCCTGCGACACGTGCACCGACACCGACGGGGACGGAGTGGGGGATTCCTGCCTCGGCCCGAGCGACTGCGGCATCGACAACTGCGTCGCCGCGTCCAACCCGTCCCAGTCGGACGCGGACTCGGACGGGATGGGAGACGCCTGCGATCCCTGTCCCATCGACGCGGACAACGACTTCGATCGCGACGCCGTCTGCGGGGGGATCGACAACTGCGCCGTGCTGTACAACCCGGACCAGAGGGATGCGGACGGCGACGGGCTGGGCGACGTGTGCGACAACTGTCCCGCGATCGCGAACCTCGGCCAGATGGACACAGATGGCGATCTCAGCGGTGACGCCTGCGACAACTGCCCGTCGGTGTGGAACCTGTCGCAGATCGAAACGGACGGGGACGGGCGGGGGGACGCGTGCGACAACTGCGCCGGCGCGTGGAACCCGGATCAGAAGGACAGCAACGGCGACGGTGCGGGGGACGCCTGTCAGCCGCGGCTCTCCATCTCGGAGATCGTCCAGGACGGCGGCACCGATCTGGAGGTCAGGCTCCTGGCGGCCGATCCGCAGGGGGAGCCGCTGAGCGGCACGATCGAGATCCGCCCGGGCGGCACAGCACAGCTCACGCTGCAGGACGCCGGTTATCCCGTCGTATGCGCCTCCGGCTACCGGCCCGACGGCGTGCCCGGGGAGGGGATCGCCTATCTCTCCGGATCGATAGGCACTCCGTACCTGTTCGACCTGGACGCGTACGGCGGCTGCGCCGACGGCCAGAGGGATTTCGAGATGGCGCCCGGGACGTGCGGCCATACCACGTCGGAGTTCATCGACCTGATAGACCTGCGCGGCCTGCCGCTCCCGGCGCCGATCTGCCTGCAACGGATCGGGCAGCCCGCCTCGCGGTCCAACCTCACCATCCTGCGCGTCGAGCCGGGGTTCCTGGAGGCGGAGATCGCCTCGGGAAGCCCGGTTCTAAGCGTCCCCTTCTACGCCGGATTGCCGGACTCCATCGACATCTCGGTGCTCCCGCCGGACGCGTCCTGTACCCTGGCGATCGAAGCGATGGACGGATCCACTCCGCCGGTCCGGGATCAAAAGGTCTTCCTGCACCAGTCCGAAACGGTCCTGGTCTTCGCGCCGGCCCCGCAGGCCGTGATCGCGGCGCCCGGAAGCCTCGAATGCGAGGCGGCCCTGTCGGCGCACGCGGTGCTGGACGGGACCGACTCGACGGCCCCGCCGGCGGAGCCCGGCGGCAACTCGATCGTGTCGTACGAGTGGTTCAGGAGCTTCGGCGCCCCGGGACAGGCTCTCCTGGGGACGCAGCCGATCCAGCCGGTCGCTCTGCCGCTCGGCGCCAGTCGCATCACGCTGCGCGTGGTGGATGGGCAGGGAGCGTCCGACACGGCCGAGGCCCTGGTGACCGTCGCGGACACGGAAGCGCCGACCTTGGTCCTGGGAGGCGTTCCTTCGATCCTCTGGCCGCCCAATCATCGACGGGTGGAGGTGCGGCCCGCGTGGCAGGCGACCGACCGCTGTGATCCGTCCCCAGGCGTCGTCCTGACGGAGGCCGCGGACAGCGAGCCGCCGGATGCCGCAGGAGACGACGACGGGCGCACGGGCGTCGATGTGGCCGGCGCCGATCCGGGGACGGCGGACGCCGTCGTCGAACTCAGGGCGGAGCGCTCGCGAGCCGGCACCGGGAGAGCCTACCGCCTCGTCTATGCGGCCCTGGACGCTTCGGGGAACAGCGCCACGGCCGAGGCCGTAACGACTGTCCCCCTGGACCTGGGGTACGGGCCGGAGCCTCTCCAGCTCCATCTTCAGATCGACACCGCCTCCGGGGCGGCGCGGCTGGAATGGGACGCCGTCCCGGGCGCGTCAGGTTACGACGTGATCGCAGGGGACACCGGCGCGCTCGCCGTTCTGGGAGACCGCGTCGACCTGGGAGCGGTGCGCGTCCTGGCCCGCGCGGCGACCGCCACGTCCTGGAGCGAAGGGACCGGGGACACGCCGCCGCCCGCCGGGCGGGCGTTCTTCTACCTGGTCCAGTACCATGAGGGGTCCGGTCGCAGCGGCTTCGGCAGCGAAACGGTCCCCTGGGAGAGAGAGCCTGTGTCCTGTGACGGGGGGTGCCCATGAGACGGACGATCCTGCTCTTCGCCATCGCGCTTCTCGGATCGGGCCGGCTGGGGGCCGCGCCCGGCCCGAGCGAGTGCGGTCCGCAGCTGGGATGCTCCGACCCGCGGGGCTGCCCCAACCTGCGCGTCGATCCCCGGAGCCTCGACACCACGTTCATCCAGGTCCTGACCTTCTTCGCGAACGACTGCGCCGTGATCGAGGGGGACGTCCTGCCGGGAACGCGGCGGTTGATCAGCTTCGACAGCATCCTGCCGAACCTCGGGCCGGGCGACCTGGCGGTCGGCAGGCCGATCGATCACCTGGGACTGTTCCAGTTTCAGCCCTGCCACGGCCATTACCACCTGCGCGGCTACGCGGGCTACCGTCTGTGGGCGCCGGAGGCCTACGCCGACTGGGTCCAGCTGCGCGCCGCCAACCCCGGCGTCTGCTCCAGCGACCTTCTTGCGGCCCACCCGCCCGCGGCCAGAGCGATGATCGCCGGCCGCAAGGAGGGGTTCTGCGTGGTCGACGTCGAGGAGGTCTGCCAGGCGGGGCGGCCTTACCGTTACGACGACTGCGACCTGAACCAGGGGATCTCGGCGGGCTGGTCGGACATCTATACCGCGTTTACCGAGGGCCAGTGGATCGACATCACTGATGTCGTCCCGGGCACGTATGTCCTCGAGATCGAGGTGAACCCCCTGCGTCTCGTCACCGAGACGAACTACGTGGACAACATCGCCGCGAAGGTCGTCACCATCCCGGCCCCCTGACGGAAAATGCCCTACTTCCGTGGAGGTGGAGCCGGAGTGGTCTCCACTAACTCATTGATCTTCAAAGACATGCCAGCCCTGAGAGGAGGTTAGTGCCTCGGGAGGCCCCCAGCTACTATCGAAACGTCCTGTTCCCCTGTGAATGCGCTCCTCCCACCTCCACGGTTGTATGGCATTTTCCTGTGGCATCCTTGGAGGATGCGCAGGAATCGCCCGGGACGCCGCCGCCTCCTTGCCGCCCTGGCGGCCGTGCTGGCGCTCGCCCTTGGGGCCCTCGCGGCCCGGCCGTTCGTCGAGCGCGCCGTCGCCTCTCGCATCGAGGCGGAGGCCGCGCGGCGCGGTCTCGTGGCACGGGTCGACGCCGTTCGCGTCGGCCTCTGGCCGCCGCTCCGGCTGGAAGGCGCCAGGATCGAAAAGCCCGGGAGCTGGCGGCTGGGGGCCGACACCGTCGAGGCCTGGTGGCCGGGCCGGATCCGGCTCGTCGTGGGACGCGCCGTTCTCGACGGGCCGGCCGGGCTGACGGTCGCGGCGGAATCCACGACGTGGGATGTCGTCGGCGGCGCCGCGGACAATCTGCATGTCGTGCTGGGACGGCCCGGGGCGGGGCTGGACGTGCGACGGACCGACGGACCCGGCGGGAGCGCCTGGTCGTTCAAGGCCGCCGATCTGCCGATGGGGCGCCTCCTCGACGTGCGGCGCTTCGACCGGCCCCTGCTCGACGGCGGGACGATTCAAGGCTCCGTCACGCTCCGGTCATCGGCCGGCGTCGCCGGCTTCGACCTGGACCTCGAAGCGCGCTCCGCCCGCCTGCCGGCGCTCGCAGGCGAGGGATCGGAACCGCAGGCGCTCGGCGAGCCGACCAGGGTGGCCGTCCGGATTGCCGGCTCCTGGAAACGGACGGAGGGTCTCCTGGAGATCCCGCGCTGGAGCGCCACGATCGAAGGCGCCGCCCTCTCGGGCGCGCTCGTCGTCAGGAATCTCGAAACCGACCCGGGCGTGGACCTGTCGCTCGACGTCGAGCGGGTGGATTTCGCCCGCCTGCTGCGGACCTCCGGTCTCGACGCCCCGGAGAATCCGGGCCCCGCGGCCCTCGCGGGGTCCGGCGACGATCTGGGCTCCGCCTCGCTCGCCGCGAGCGCGCGGGGCCGCATCTCGGACCCGGCGTCGTTCGTGGTCACGCAGCGGCTCGACTTCACGCCCCCGAAGCGCCTGCCTCCCGCCATCGTGCGGCTCCGCGGCGACTTCGTTCACGAGGCCACCTCCGGCACGGGCGCCAGCCGGGCGATCGAGGTGTCCCCCTCGTCCCCGGACTTCATCCCGCTGGCCGAGGTCCCGCCGCTCTTCCTGCGCGCTCTCCTGCTCGGCGAGGACGCCGGCTTCTACGGCCACCCCGGCATCGATCTCAGGGAGGTGCCCTCGGCGATCCTGACCGACTGGGCCCGCGGCGGCGCCGCGCGCGGCGCCTCGACGATCACGCAGCAGCTCGCGAAGAACCTGTTCCTGTCCCGCGAGAAGCGCCTCGGCCGGAAACTTCAGGAGCTGACCCTGACGCTGCTCCTCGAGGCGGCCCTGGGCAAGAATCGAATCCTCGAGATCTACCTGAACGTCATCGAGTGGGGCCCGGATCTCTTCGGCCTGCGGCCCGCGGCGCGCACCTACTTCAACCGGGAGCCCCGGGACCTGACGCCGGCCCAGACGGCGTTCCTGGTCTCCCTCATCCCGGGGCCCGTGAAATACCAGAGCTCCTTCGCCCACGGCACGCCCGGGCCGGGGCTTCGCCAGCTCATGAACGCCCTGCTCGCCAAGCTGCGCTCCGTGGACGCCCTGACCGAGGAGGAGTACCTGCGGGCGGTCGACGAGGAGATCGTCGTCATGGGCCGCGAGGCGCGCGCCGCGGGGGCCGGCTGAGGCCCTCCTGTCATCTGCGGCGGACGACGGTCGTACTGTCCGGCCGACACTCCGATCGCGGTGCCCGCTCCGCAGCGGCCGGGGCCCGCGCCTGCCCAGCGCGGCACCTCCGGAGGACGGACTCCTTTGGGTGCAATCGCTTGCGCGGTTCCACCCGGCGCATGGACGCGACCTGAATCCGGCCCCCACGCCGTACCCATCCCGCCCGGCGGGCGTGGCACAAATCCTGCTATCCCATGCATACAAAACCATTTAGAGCGGGAAGTAAACCGCGGGAGGCATCATGAGCATTCAAAGGGCCGGTCTCGTGGCTGCGGCGATCATCGCGATGCTGGGACTCGGAGCGCTCGGCTGCGCGAGGCCGGGGCCCGGGTCGGCGAAGACCACCGATGAGCTGCTGACCCAGCTGAAGGACGATCGCACCGAGATCGATCAGACCTCGGACACCATGATGAAGCGGATCGAAGTCTTCAACGCCTCCCGCAAGCCGGGGGAGAAGACGCTTCAGTTCAGCGAGATCTTCACCCAGGATCTGAACCCCGAGCAGCGGGACGTGCTCAACGCGCTGGTCGAGCAGGAGAAGGACATTTCCTACAAGGCGCTCCTGCAGAAGATCATCGCGGACAGGGACAGCATAAGGGAGCTGCAGGAGAAGGTGGCCCACCTCGAGCAGACCCTGCCCGACAAGTTCGTCGTGGCGAAGCGCGGCGACCGGCACGAGCAGCTGGCGCTGGCCTACCTGACCGGCGAGGCCGGCCTGGACCAGGCCAAGGCCAAGGAGCTGGTGCGCCAGGTCGACCAGACCGACGAGCTGCTGGCGGGGAACCAGGTCTGGTTCTTCTATGATCCCCAGCAGGACACCTTCCGCACCTACGTCACGCAGGGTGACGCCGGCCAGACGCCGGTCCGCGTGCGGCGTGCCCGCACGCGCCAGCTGGTGAGGGAGCGGGACACCGCCCAGGCGCACGCCGAGAACCTGGAGCGCGTCAAGGCCGGGCTGGAGAGCGACATCGCGACCCGGGAGAACAGCCTCCACTACCACGCGGCCAGCAGCGAGAGCCTGAAGGGCCAGGGGGTGCTGAGCCCGGTCCTGAGGCGCCTGCAGGACCTGAAGACGGTCGCCTTCGAGGAGTCGCTGGACCTGAGGGCGGGGAACAGCATCAGCCTCATCCCCCAGAGCTTCGGCCTCGATCAGATCCGGGCGGTGCGCCTGCTGCCGCCGGTATTCCAGGAGGGCAGGGATTTCGCCATCGAGACTGCCGAGGACTTCAGCAGCGCGCGGGTGGTGATCCTCGACCCCGACATCTTCAAGGGGAAAGAGGTCCTGCTCGCGATCGGAGGGTGAGCCAACCCTCCGCCGGGCGGCGCGCGTCCCTCTTGCCTCCGCGGCGCGCGCCGCTCGGGTCATTCCCTGAAAAGCCCCGAATGCGCCAGTAGGGCCGTCCCCGCTGCGTCTGCGATGCAGCGCCGACTCGGCGTTTCGGTGGACGGGACGCGGCCTTGAGCGTACCGTCGAATCGAGTGCTTCCTCGCCGCACGCGCCGGGCGCACTTCACGGTCAATGAGAAGCCGGCGCGAATCGGACCCGCGCGATGCGCGGGGCGCCGGAGTGGCGGGTGACGAGCGGCGGATTAAGGCCGCGGATCCAAACCGCAGGCGATTCACCGAGCGCCCCCCGTCACATCTTCCTCCCCGCGCGCGACCAGGGTCCACGGTCATGGAACGGAGGACCCACCATGAGGACACCGGGCATACGGCTGGCAGGGATCGTCGCTGTGGCGCTCTTGACGTGGACGAGCGGCTTCGCGCAGGAAGTCACGACCGGAACGATCACCGGAAAAGTCACCGACCCCACGGGGCGCGGCATCCCCGGCGCCGTGGTCATCGCCACGTCCGCGTCAGGGACGCGCACGGCCGACACCGACGCGAGCGGCAGCTACATCCTGCCGTTCCTGCGGCCCGGTTCGTATTCGCTCAGGGTCGAGGCCCCGGGCGGCTTCACGACGGTGATCAAGAACGATGTCCCGGTCGGTCTGAGCGAAAGGCTGCAGCTCAACTTCAAACTCGAGCCGGGGAAGACCGAGACCGTCACGGTGACGGGCGAGGCGCCCCTGGTCGACACCAAGTCCACGGGGGCCAGCACCAACATCCGCTACGACGAGTTCGCCAACTCGGTCCCGCTCGGGCGCTCCTTCACCGACACGTATGCCGTCGCCCCCGGCGTGGTCAGCGGGCTCGGCACCGGCCAGGGGAACTATTCGATCGGCGGCGCCAGCGGGCTGGAGAACTCCTACCTGATCGACGGGGTCAACGTCACGAACACGGGGTACGGCGGGATCGGCGCCTACAACATCGTCTACGGCTCGCTCGGCACGGGGGTGACCAGCGAGTTCCTGGACGAGGTGCAGATCAAGACCGCGGGCTTCGAGGCCGAGTACGGGCGGGCGCTGGGCGGCATCATCAACACCATCGTCAAGTCGGGGACCAACGACTTCAAGGGGAGCGTCGCCTGGTACGCCACGCCGGGGGGCGCGCGGTCGGATTACAGGCTCGTCGATCTCCAGAGCGGCACCTCCAACCTGGTCCACGAGGACGTGCAGGACTTCGCCTTCTCGGTCGGAGGCCCGATCCGGAAGGACAAGCTGTTCTACTTCGTCGCCTTCAACCCGGTCATCACGACGCAGAGGAGCCAGGCCAGCTCGATCCTCAATCCCGGTTTCGGGGCGGCACAGGCCGGCACCAATCCGAGGTTTTCCGATCCCGTGGTCG
>DATNEZ010000594.1:0-5928 GCA_035606645.1 Binatia bacterium | reverse complement strand
CCCATCGCCGCCGGCCTGGTGGCCGGCTCGGCCCACCGCCAGATCGCCCGGAGCCTCGGCTGCCACCACAGCACGGTCACCCGCCGCTCCCGCCGGCTGGGCCGACACGCCCTGCTGTTGCACCACACTGCCCTTCAAGAGCTAACCGTCGCCGAGCCGGTCATCGTCGACGACTTCGACAGCTTCGCCGGGTCGCAGTATTTCCCCTGCACGCTGCCCACTGCCACCGGCTCGGACTCCTGGTTTCTCTATGGCTTCGCCTTTGCCCGGGAGAGACGCCGCGGCTCCATGAGCCCCGTCCAGCAGAAGCGCCGCGCCCGTCTCGAGCGACTCTACGGCAGGCCCCCGCGCGGCGCGGTCACGGCCGCCTTCGGCTCTCTGCTCCGGGCGCTGCCGCCTGCCCGGACCAGGCTGCGCCTCGTCGCCGATGACGACCCGGCGATCCGCCGTGCCACGGATGCGCTCCCGCACGTGCACCTGAGCGTCTATCCCAACCCGGCGCGCGGCCCGAAGGGCAGCCCGCGCACCCTCGAGGCCCGACAACGGGACTCGGCGATGTTCCCGAACGACCAGCTGCACCGCTTCCTGCGTCACACCGAGGCTGCCCACCGGCGCGAGACCATCGCCTTCGGGCGCAGCTACAACGGCCTCGTCGAACGACTCGCCCTGTTCGTGGTGTGGCGCAACCTGGTGCAGGCCCGCTCGGAGCGGCATCCGAGAGATGGCACCACGGCGATGCGGCTGCGGCTCACGACCAGGCCATGGGAATGGCCCCAGGTGCTGGCGGAACGGCTTCATCCGGCCCGGGTCCGGGCCGGTCAGGAGGTGATGGGGCTCTATCGCAGGGATCTGGTCATCCCTTCCCTGCCGAACGAGAAACGTCACGCGCTGTTACGCGCCTTCTGACTTCACCTCGCCTCCGGCGGGGTCGCGGTCTTCCTAATTCGCTTCCACACTCTGAGCGCCACTATGGCCCCGTCTCACGCGTTCTCACACCGATCCAATCCTGAGATGTCAGACTATCTCGTTTGGATTCCATATCTTGAATGGCCGATCGAACAGGCGCCGCCAGTTTTTGGCAGTCTCATTTTTTCCATCATGAGACCTGGGGTCTTCCCCCTATCGGACCCGAGAACGACGGCAAGTCATTGAAACAGAACTGAGTTGGATTTTCGTCGCGACGTCTCAGCCGATCGGCGGCATGCTGGTTGCAAAGATGAGGGCGGAGAGATTTGCAAAGTGGGGGTGGAGTGTCGCGCCGCCTCCAGCAAGTGGCGCGTCTGGCTCCTTCGATGGAGACCGGCCATCCTTCTCCATCGTGACCCCATCGTCCGCCGTCCATCTCACCCTCCCGGGCATCCGGGGATGGACGGCGGGCGCCCTCTCCCTTTGACCTTTCTCCCCCCGAGCGCATAGAATCCGGGCCTGCCACAGGAGCCTGTAGTCAGGATGGTCGACGCCCCCAAGAAGTCCGGCCGGATTCGGCAGATGCGCGTGGTGGCGATCCGCCCGCGCGGCACCCCCCGCGACGAGCCGCCGCCGATGCCGGTGCGGGCCGCGGGGACCGAGCTGTCCGCCTTCCCCGATGTGCCGGTCCCCTTCTCGACGCTCGACCTGCCCGAGCCGATCCTGAAATCGCTCCAGGCGATGGGATACGGCCAGGCGACCGACGTGCAGGCGCGCTCCATCCCTCTGGCGCGCTCCGGCCGCGACCTCATCGTCGAGTCGCGCACCGGCACCGGCAAGACGACCGCCTTCGGCATCCCGATCATCGAGAAGGTGGACGCCTCGAAGCCCCAGGTGCAGGCGCTGGTCCTCTGCCCGGCGCGCGAGCTGAGCATCCAGGTCTCCGAGGAGCTCGGTCGGCTGGGGCACTATTCGGGGGTGCGCGCCCTGACCATCTACGGCGGCGATTCGATGTCGCGGCAGCTCGACGGCCTGCGCAAGGGGGCCCACGTCGTGGTCGGCACCCCCGGCCGCGTCCTCGATCACCTGCGCCAGGGGACGCTGAAGCTCAACGCCGTGCGCTTCCTGGTGCTCGACGAGGCGGACCGCATGCTCGACATGGGGTTCGAGAAGGAGGTCCGGCAGATCCTCGACCAGGTGCCGAAGGACCGCCAGACGCTGATGTTCTCCGCCACCATCCCGTCCGCCATCGAGGCGATGGCCAGCCGCTACCAGCGCGATCCGGAGCGCCTGATGCTGTCGCAGGACGCGCTGTACGTCGAGGACGTGCAGCACCTGTTCTGCATCCTGTCGCGCATGGACAAGACCGGGGCCCTGTATCGCCTGATGGAGTACGAGGCCCCCGCCTCGTCGATGACCTTCTGCAACACCAAGGCGGAGACGCGGCTGGTGCAGTCGTACCTGGCGCTGCGCGGGCTGCCGGTCGCGATGATCTCCTCCGACCTGCCGCAGAAGAAGCGCGAGCAGGTGATGCGCCGCTTCAAGAGCAAGTCGCTCAGGCACCTGGTCGCCACCGACGTGGCGGCGCGCGGCATCGACATCGAGAACCTGTCGCACGTCTTCATCTATTCGACCCCCGACTCGTCGGACCAGTACATCCACCGCGCCGGCCGCACCGGCCGGATCGGCAAGACCGGCCGGGTCATCTCGCTGGTCTCCGCGTTCGACCTGATGAACTTCAACCGGCTGGTGCGGGCCAATCATCTGAAGGCCTACGAGATCGACGTGCCCTCCGACGAGGAGGTGGCGCGCCGGAAAGTGAGGCGGATCGTGGACACGCTCAAGGAGCTGGCGGCGAAGCTGACGACCGCGGAGCGCGCCGAGTACGAGGCGATGGCGCAGGGGATCCTGGACGACGCCGACAAGCTGGCCATCATCGGTTATCTATTGAAGACCCACTTCGAGGAGGACGCGAAGCGCGGCGTGCTCGACGAAGGGGCCGGCGCCGGCGAGGAGGACCTGGTGAGCCCGGCGGCGTATGCCCCCGAGGCGCACTCCCACGGCGGAGGCGGGCAGCATGCGTCCCACGGCGGGCACGGGTCAGGCGGGCACGGCTCCGGCGGCCACAGCTCAGGTGGCCACGGCGGATCGGCGCACGGCTCGGGCGGTCACGGCGGGTCGGGTCCCGGCGGCGGACCCGCGGGGGCGCCGGGGACCGGCCGCAGGCGCCGTCGTCGCCGCCGTCGCGGCGGTGGCGGCCCGGGCGGCGGTGGTTCCGGCGGCGGCTCCTAGAGCGCCTGAGCCAGAAGCCCACCCGTCGATCGAAGTCCGGATCCGCTCGAGCCGCGGTTCCACCGCGGCGCATGTTCCGTACTGAGACAACCGGCGTGCTCCGTCCCGATACACGCACCGGATCCATCCCGGCGCACGCCTGCAACTCCATCTCCCAATTCGCCTGTCACTTGGACCCTGCCTAGCCACTAACCCCGCCGATCCGGCACGGGACTTGCCCTACGGAGCGCAGCCGCGGTCACGCCGCGGAACGCGAAGGGCGGGATCACGTGGACAGAAGAATTCCGATTCTCAGGCTGGCGCCCGGCGCGGTGATCGTCGCCGCGCTTCACGTTTTCGCGGCGGCCGGCTCGCCGGCGCTGGCGGGGCCGCCGCTGCCGTCGTGCCAGCAGAACGGCTGCCTGCTGCGTTCGGACAACCTGGTCTTCGCCCAGGGAGACCCGACCTACCGCATCAACGCGCGCATCACCTCGTGCTCGAGCTGCACCGCTCCCGGTCCCGGCGGCGATTTCGACATGACGGGGCAGGCGGTCGTTTCCTTCGGGCCTTACAACTCGGCGCTGTGCAATCCCAACGACGCGCTGATCACCGTCACCTACCTGGCGAAGTTCCGGCCCGGCGCCTCGGACGGCGGTCCGGGGGGCAACGAGGTGACGTACGTCCCGAACAATCCGGCGCAGGTCTTCCCGACGGTCGTCCCTGCCCCGCTGCGCACGACCTGCATGTCGGCGGACAATCTCGCGTACTACGCCACCAAGGTGTTCTTGACCGGAGCGGAAGGGGCGCGGGGCGGGCTGGTGAACGTCCAGCCGGCCGAGGCGGCCTACCTGATCCTGCCGGAGTCGGTGCGGGCCGCGCAGGGGATCGTCCTCAAGAAGCAGATCGATCTCGATCGGCTGCGCATCCGGCAGAACATGGATTTTCTGCACGTCGTGACCCTGGGCCCCCCATCCAATCTGAGGTTCTGGCCGGAGGGGCTCCCCTTCCGGCTCGGCCCGGGGACGATCCGGTATTTCCCGGACCAGGTCCTGTTCGACACGCCGGGGCTCCCGGTGGGGCCGACCGCCTACCAGGTGGTGCGCCCCGATCCGGCGGCGCTCACGGCGGACCAGACGATCGAGTGCACCCCGGGCAAGCCGAGCCCGACGACCCCCTGCACCACTCCGGAGATCTGGAACGCCGGGTATTTCGACGATCCGACCTGGAAGGTGCCGCCGTCCCAGCCGGCCCGGATCGATCGGCTGGGGATGACGCTGTCGCTGGCCCTCGACGCAGGACACACGATCGTCTACGAGCCTTTGTTTCCGAGGGGGACCTGGGCCACGCTGAACGGCCCCGCGACGATCGCCATCCAGAACGGCCGGATCGTCTCCGGCTCGTTCAACGATGGGACGGGGTGGCTGGAGATCGATCGAAATGACTGCCCGAACGGCCGGGGCGGCGAGGTGCGCCGCTACGGCCTGCACGGTGGGACGAATCACCCGGTCCTCGGGCTGGACGGAAGCCTGATGGCCGGGGTCGTCGATCTCAACGAGAACGAAGCGAACCCGCTCGTCCCGCGCTCCGTGGCCTGGAGCTACAACGCGGCGAGCGGGCTGGGGTGCGGCACCTTCTACGTCCCGCCGGCCCTGACCGACCAGAGCCCGCAGCGCACCTGGCTCGCGAGCGCCGTGCCGACGATCCTCGACCGCGGGATCTACGCCGGCTTCAACTACAACCGCGACCGCGTCTGCCAGACGGCGGGGGGGACGAAGCTCGGGAAAGTCTGCGCGACCGCGGCCGACTGCAATCAGGCGCAGGGGGAGACCTGTGTCGACGGAGGGTTCTCCCCCCTCTGCCCCGCCCAGAACCCGGCGGTCATGCCGATCTGGACCACCACGATTCAGGATCACCCGATCGCCTTCGGGATCAATCCCCAGAACGCCGCCCAGGGGGATCGCGAGATGGCGCTCGTGGCCCGCGGCTCGGGAGTGACGGGGGTGTTCGACGGCGGCGACAACGCGTTCGATTTCGGCGGTGCGGGGGACTTCAAGTTCCACTTCACGCGCTTCGGGCTCGCGTTCAAGGAAGATCACAGCGAGCACGCCGACACCATCGTGACGGGGGGGCTGGTCGTCCCCTGGCCGTCCGACACCGACATACCGTTCCAGGACATGCAGATCTGCGGCTGCGGCGCCCTCGACGAGGCGCGCACGCCGAAGGTCCTGCTGAAGAAAAACCTGGCCTACTGGGACGCCACCTTCTTCCCGTACGGCCTGGACTTCTCCGCCGACACGCTCCCCAACCTGACCTGCCCGGTCGACAACGCGGCGGGGGCCGACGTGTGCGCCGGCACCAAGGCGAGCTCGGTCTGCGTCGAGGCGATCACCCCGGTGCCGCGCTTCGAGCCGGACCCGGTGTCCGGGTTCGGTCTCGATCCCGTCGGCAATCCGGGGCCGATCACTCCGATGGTGGTCGCCCCCCTGGAGCTCGACCGCGACAAGTACACCGGGGACGGAACCCCCGCCGCGGCCCCCTACACGTACCACGTGGAGAATTTCGTCCTGAACGACTGGGGGCAGGCCGGCAGCCCGGATCCGCCCGAGGTCGGGACGACCGAGCCGTACGGCTACTACGATGCCCACGGGGATCTGTCTCTGCCGTTCTTCGGCCTGACGCCGGCCGGCATCACTATCGAGCGCCGCAGCCAGCAGGACACGAGCCACTTCGTCGACCTGCACCAGGAAGGGG
>DATNEZ010000584.1:0-8588 GCA_035606645.1 Binatia bacterium | reverse complement strand
GGCGGCGACTACCTGATGCCGCTCGTCCCGGCGGACGGCTACGACGAGTTCCATCCGATCACCAAGACGTTCCGCTTCCAGACCTTCTTCCCGATCGCCAGGTCGATCGAGATCGCGGCGTCGCTCCCCGAAGGGGTGACGGCCACCAAGCTGGCCCAGACGTCCCCCCTGGCCTGGGCCCAGCCGAACGAAGGGGAGCTGAAGTCGGGCCACCTCACCCTGAAGGAGGGGACCGGGGTGAAAGGCCCGATCACCCTGGGCGTGGCGGTGACCCGGAAGGTCGAGAAGGCGCCGAGGCCGGAGGCCGAGGCGGCCTCCGACGGCGACAAGAAGTCCGCGCCCGAGACGCGCCTGGTCGCGTTCGGCGATTCCGATTTCCTGGCGAACGGCTATTTCAACGCGTCGGGCAACAGCGACCTGGCCCTCAGCATGATCGCCTGGCTCGCCGAGCAGGAAGAGCTGGTATCGATCAGGCCGAAGACCTCCCTGCCGCGCATCGTCATCCTCACCCCCCAGCAGGCCCGCTACTACTTCTGGACCATCGTGGCGTTCTTCCCCGTCACGGTGGCCGTCGTCGGCGTCGGGATCTGGTGGCGCCGCAAGAAGCTCTGAGGTCCACCCCGTGAAGCTGAAGCCCGGGCCGATCCTGGCGCTCGTCCTGCTCGTCGGGCTCGGCATCCTCACCTATGTCGCCGAGTTCCGCGGCAAGGAGGGGGCCGACAAGGCCGCGGCCGCGAAGGAGAAGCCGCTCGCGGTCGATCGCGCCTCGCTGAAGGCGATCCGGATCACCAACGACCACGGCGAGCTGCGCATCGAAAAAGAGGGGGACGGGTGGAAGCTTACCGCCCCGATTCCGGCGGTCGCCGACAAGGACGCGGTCGAGGGGCTGCTCAACTCGCTCGAGACGGCGCACATCGAGAGGCGGATCAAGGACGAAGGCTCGCGCAAGGACTTCGGTCTCGATCCGCCCCGTGCGACGCTGCAGATCGAGACGGCGGCGGGCGGCCAGGGCGAGACGCTGTCCGTGGGGGACAGCAATCCGATCGGCGGGACCCGCTACGCGCTGCTCCCCGGGACGAACGAGGTGGCGGTGGTCAGCGGGGCCCTGGGAGACATCGCCGACAAGACCCTCTTCGCGCTGCGCGACAAGTCGCTCCTGGCGCTCGACGCCTGGAAGATGAAGCGCTTCACCATCGAGCGCGGCCGGGAAACGATCCGGATGGAGAAGCCGGACGACGGCTGGATCATCCGGCAGCCGGTCGAGACCCCGGCCGACGGCCCGACCATCACCGATCTCCTCAGCGCGCTGCAGAACCTGCGCGCCACCGCGATCCCCACGGAGAGCCCGGCCGAGGCCGACCTGCGCCGCTTCGGCCTGCAGCCGCCCCAGGCGCGCCTGGTCCTCTTCCAGGAAGGGTGGGACGTCGACAAGACCGTGACGTTCGGCAAGGAGCAGCCGGGAGGCGGGCGCTCGGCCCGGACGGTCGGCCGGGATCCGGTCTTCGTGGTGCCGGACGATTTCTGGCCGAAGGTGACCACCCGCCTCTTCGACCTGAGGCGCAAGGACCTGCTGGGCGTGCAGCAGTACCGCATCGAGTCGGTCACCTTCGCGCGAGGCGGAAAGCCCGCCTCGACCCTGGCCCGCCAGAAGGACCAGACATGGTCCCTGACCGGGGAGGTCACGGGGAGCGTCAAGTCGGAGACGGCCGACGCCTTCCTGCGCGCGGTCAGCGACCTGAAGGCGCTGTCGTTCGACGACAACCCGCAGGAGACGACCCGGGTCGCCCTGTCCCGCCGTCCCGCCCTCGACCTGACGCTCCAGGAAGAGGCCGAGGCCGATGGAGGCACGCCGAAGTCCCAGCATCTGCTCATCGGTCCTCCCGACAAGAAGAGGAACGTCCAGGTCCGCGACATGGCGTGGCGGCCGATCGCCACGGCCGCCGCGGCGGTCGTCGACCGGATCCACACGCAGATCGACGCCGTCCTGAAGGAGGCGTCGACGCCGCCGGCGCCGCAGCCGTCTCCCGGAGCGTCTCCCGCTCCGGCCGCCGAACCATCCCCGACTCCCTGAATCGATCTCCCGCTTCCTGAATCGGCTCCCGCGGCCTGGCGTGGCGCCCGGTCCCCGGATTTTTCTCTCGCGGCATGGAACCCGGCGCCTCCCCCCCGCGTATCAAGGGACGTCACGGGCACGGATCCAGATGGAGGAATTCAAGATGAGCGCCATGATTCAAATCAGCGGACGGTCCGAGGGAAGGAGGGCCTGGGTACGGATCTCCGGACGCATGCTGTCCGGGGCGGTGGCGGGCCGGCTCCTGAAACGGGTGCGCGCGGCGCTCGCAGACGGCATCCGCGATCTCACGATCGATCTGGCCGGCCTGGCCGCGATCGACTGCGGGGGAATCGGCGCCCTGCTTCTGTGCCTCCAGGATGCCGCCCGTCACGGTGCGACCCTGCGCGTGGCCCGCAGCCGCGGACCGATCCGCGCGATGCTGGCGCTCAGCTCGCTCCTGCCGCTTCTCGAAGCGGGGGGCCTTCCCGGCAAGCAGGCGCGCCGAGCCGGCCAGGATGCGCCGCTTCTCGTCGTGGCCTGACCTTCAGGGCCGGGCGAGCGCCTTTCCGGCGTCGGAATCGAGCGGGTCGATCTCGAGCAGCCGCGTCAGCTCCTTCCGTGCCTCGTCCTTCCGCCCCGATTCCATGAGCAGCGCCGCCAGGTTGTAGCGCGCGTCCAGGTTCAGCGGGTCGAGCTCGATCGCCTGGCGGTAGCGCCGCTCCGCCGCCGCCCGATCGCCGCGCCGCTTCAGGAGCAGCCCCAGGTTGGCGTGGGCCGCCGCCAGGGACGGATCGTCTCGCAGGGCCTGCTCGAGCAGGCGCTCCGCCTCATCCAGGTCTCCCGCATCGAGCCTCAGCGCGCCGAGATTGTTGCGCGCCGCCGCCAGGCGCGGATCGATCGCCAGGGCCTTCGCGAAGGCGGCCGCCGCCTGGGGAGTCTGACCCAGCGCGGCGCGGAGCCGCCCGAGGGCGTTCCACGCCGGCGCAAGCGCCGGATCGCGCCGCACCGCCTCCTGCCAGGCCAGGCCGGCCGCGTCGAAGAGCCCCGCGGCCCGGTACGCCTCGCCCAGCAGATAGTGCGCCGTGCCGCTTTCGGGATTGTGGGCGCCGGCGGCCGACAGGGAGGTGATCGCGTCCTTGATCAGCCCCGCGCGCAGCGCGGCGAGGCCGGCGGCCAGGTAGGGATCTTCGAGGCTCCACAGGTCGGCGTCCTTGAGGCTCGTGGCGATGTCGAGCCTTACGTCGCGCTCCCGGGCCCGGGCTCGCAGCGCCTGGAGCAGGCCCGGATCCGATTCGGCCAGGCCCGCGGGGAGGATCTCCGTGACGCTCTGCCGGACCCGTCGCAGGGCGGCGATCTGCTCCCGGAGGTTGTCGCGAAACATCGCCAGGGGCGCCCGCGTCTCGAGGTAGAGCGAGTCGTCCGTGTGGAGACGCGCTCCCGCCGACAGGGCCGCGAGCCCGGAGGGGCCGGTCACGAAACGGGACAGCAGGTCGGCCGGCTGCCCGGCGCCGGCGCGATCCAGGTCGCCCCACGCGGCCCGGTGCCGTGGGTCGCGCAGCCGCGCCGGGTCGATCCGAAGAGGCGCGTCCCCTTCGATCCCCACGAGAAAGTAGTCTCCGCCCCCCGCCGACTCCTCCCACAGGGTCGCCTGGGGGAAGACTTCGAGGAATGTCCGCACCAGGCCGCGGAAGTCCTCCGCGGACAGCCGGTAGGCCTGGACCCACTGGCAGAACACGCCCCCCGGCAGCAGGCGCGCCCGGGCCAGCCGGAAGAACTCGACGGTGAACAGGTTCGAGACTCCTGCGACCCAGGGGTTCGAAGGCTGCGAGGCGATCACGTCGAAGCGTCGGGGCCTGACGAGAAGCCGGCTGCGCGCGTCGTCCAGGACGACCTGGACCCGCGGATCGTCGAGGGCCCTCCCGCTCCAGTCGTCGAAGCGGCGCGCGGCTTCAGGCACGGCCGGCGCGATCTCGATCACCTGGATGCCGCGCACGGCGTGGCGCTCCGCGGCGCCGAGCGTGATGCCGCTGGCCAGGCCGACGATCAGGACCTCGGCCGGCGCGGGATGAAGAAGGAGAGGGAGGTGGGCGGACAGCAGCTGCGTGCTCATGTCCCCCCCGGTCGACGCCTCGGTCTTGCCGTTGATCTGGAGAGAGAGGACTCCCGCGGGGCTTCGGCGCGCGGTCACGAGGGCGACGCCGTCCTCGCGGGCGTACAGGATCTCTCCGCGCCGGCGGATGGCCGCGCCGAGATCCCCCGAGGCTCCCGAAGCGGAACGGTAGATCGGACCGTAGAGAAACCCCCCGCCCGAGATCAGGTCGAGGTCCCACCCGGGCAGGAGGAAGGGCAACAGCAGGGATCCCAGGACCAGGCCGAGGATCGACAGCGAAGCGTGGCGCGGGCGCAGCCGAAGCGACCAGACCGGCATGATGGCGAGGAGCAGGATCAGGGCCGACGCGGCGAGGAGCGTCCGCCTCGTTCCGGCACCCGGAAGGCCCACGAACCCCGCCAGGACGAAGCCCGCGACCGAGCCCCAGGAGGATGCCGCGTACAGGCGGCCGGCGGGACCGTGCGGCCCGCCGGGACGGCCCGGGGCGCAGGCGGCGAGCGCCGGGAAGGCGGCCCCCAGGCCGAGGGTCGGAACGAGGAGAAGGCACGCCATGAGGGAGAACTGCGCGGCGATGAGAAGCGCCGGTGTCGGAGCGATCCGGCCGGATGCGAACGCCGCCATGATGGGCAGGCGCCCCAGGATCGGCACGAGCAGCAGGGAGGAGAGTCCGGCTCCCGCCAGCGCCACCGCCAGCACCGCCGGTGCGGGCCCCGGACGGGAGAGCCGTCCTCGCACGACGAGGGGGCCGACCCCCAGGCCGAGAATGTACGACGCCAGCGTCACTCCGAGGGCGTAGACCGACGATCCGAACGCCAGGGCGGCCGCCCGGGTCCATCCGACCTGCAGGGTCGCGCCGGCGGCGCCTGCGAGCGCCGCCAGGGTCGCCAGCGCGGGCATCGGCAGGATGCGCGGCTGTGAGTCGGGAGCCTCGGGCACGGATCCCTGCATGCCCGGGACGCCCGTCGCCGAGGGTGCCTCCGGGCCCTGTCCCCATCGCCGGAACGCGAGTCCGGCCGCCATCGCATTGAGGAGGCCCGCCGAAACGAACGAGCCGCGCGTGCCCAGGAAGGGAAGAAGGGCGAACGACCCGACGAGCGCCCCCGCCGCTCCTCCCAGAGTGTTCACCCCATAGAGGACCGCAAGCACCTTGCCGGGGGAGTCGCCGCCCCGGGCCGCCTCGCGCAGCAGGATCGGGAAGCTGGCGCCCATCAGAAGCGTCGGCGTCGCCAGCACGGCGACGGCGATCGCGAATCGAAGCACCTGGAGGGACAGGGAGGATTCGCAGGAAGGCCCGACCGACTCGAGGACCCCTGGGACGAGGGCGGCGACCGCCGGGCTCGCGAGGCCGTAGAGAGCGAGGAGACCTTCGACCCCGCAGTAGGCGGCCAGGGGATTCCGGAACCGTCCCGCCGCCCGGGCCCCGATTGCCGAGCCGAGGCCGAGACCTCCCAGGAAGGCGACCAGGACGATGGTCAGGGCCTGAAGCGAATTCCCGAGGCTCTGCCCCAGCGTCCGGGCCCAGGCGACCTCGTGGATCAGCCCGGCGCACCCGGAGAGGGCGAACATCACCGCCAGGAAGGGGAGGCTGCTGCGCCGGCTCACCGCCCGGAGCGATCCTTCGAGCGGCGCGGGGGCGGCGGAGGCTTCGGCGGGGGACGCATGAGCAGGAGCCGTGCGAGCCGTTCATCGGGCCACTGCTCGCCCTCCCCGAGGATCAGGGGGAACTCGCGGCTCTGTCCGTCGAGAGTCGCGGCGAAGCGCGGCCCGAAGGAGTCCTTTCCTCCGTTCAGCGAGTCGGCTCCTATCTCGATGATCCCTCCGTCGCGCCTGGTGATGCGCAACCGGGCCACCACGCCGTCCGGGGGATAGATGAACTCGATCTGGCGGATCATCTTGAACTTCAGCTTGGTCCAGTCCTCGAGCCGCAGGCAGCGGCACTCGCGGCGCCGGTCCTCGATCTCGAGTCGTTTGCCGCTGGGATCCTCCGCCCGCGGGGCGCGCCGGTGGTAGTACACGCGCTCGAAGTGCACGAACGCCAGGTCCGGCACCGGGACCGTCCGCTCGCCGCCATCGGAGGCGAGGACCAGGGTCGGATTCCCGCGCGGCGTGCGGCGCTCCCGGGCCTCGGGTGATCCGGAGGCCAGGAGGACCCCGATCAGGAAGGCGACGGCGGCGCGCCCGCGGGACCCCGGCACTTGATCGATCACTCGCGGACGAACTGGATGTTGACCAGGGAGGAGTTCACGACGTAGATGGTGCGGTTGTTGTCGGACGGATCGGCGGGCAGCACGTAGAAGCCGCGGCGGTTCGGGTCGTAGTCCAGGCTGTACGCGAAGATCTTCTCGCCGTCGTAGAACTCCAGGACGGTCTTGATCAGCGTCGGCGCGGACACGCGCGCGGGCGGCCGGGAGCGCGGGAATCCGGTGAACTCCTGGCCCTTGTGCCGGTCCTTCCGCCCCCAGGTCTTCACGTGGAACAGCGCCTTCAGCTCCTCGATGCGAATCTCATGGGACGCGGCGATCGTTCCCTCCCGTCGCACCAGGTGGAACGACTCCTGCGCCGGATCGAAATCGCGCGAAAATCCCTTCGAGACCCGACCATCCTTGAAGTGGGCGACGAGCTTGGAGGTCCCGCCAATCGCCAGCCGGGCGCCGGAGGCGCGCCCACTCGCTTGCCCTGGCTGCAGGTTGGGGCTAATATCGCTTCCCCGTGGACGTCAGTATCCGAGTTCGGGATAGTACGTGTGCAGCACGAGCCTGGCGATCAGCAGGAGCGCCATGGGGATGCCCACCAGGAGGAGGGCCTGCACGCCAGCCTTCCACCCCGGGAGCGGATCGACAGGCTCCAGAGGCGGCCGCCCGGCGGGGGCATGATGCCCGGGATGGGGGGCGCCTGGTAGCCTGCGGTTCGCCTGCGACATAATTGTGATCTATATCACAGGCGGGCGGCAAAAAGCTCCCGAAGGGCGATCTTCCCGCCGGTGGCAGGTTCAAGGTATATTGCATATCTTGGCACCGGTGAAGACGCAGATGACGATCGAGCAGGCCCTCCGTGACGAGCGACTGGGCAGCGTGCCGGGTTCCGACCCGACCTGCGTGCCGCGCGGCACGAGTCTGAAAGACACGCTGCGCGTCATGCGCGACGAGGGCGTCGGCGCCGTGCTCATCTGCGACGGCGAGCGGCTGGTCGGGATCTTCACGGAGCGGGACGTGCTCAACAAGCTGATCGGCAACGGCATCAGCGAGAGCGAGCCGGTGGACCGGTACATGACCGCCGATCCCGCCGTTCTCAAGCAGTCCGATTGCCTGGGGGACGCGGTCAGGATGATGACCGAGCGGGGTTACCGGCACATCCCTCTCATGGACAGCCAGGGACGCAGGGCCGGGATGATCGCGGCCCGGGACATCGTGAACTACGTCGCCGAGCATTTCCCGGCGGAGGTCGTGAACCTGCCGCCGAAGCTGGACCAGGTGTTCAAGACGCCCGAAGGCGCATGAGGAGATACGACACACCGTGAGTACAGAGACCGAGGTCGTCCCCCCCAAAGCCAAGGTCACCGAAATCGACACGGTCGTCATCCGGTTCGTCGGCGATTCCGGCGACGGGATGCAGCTGACCGGGTCGCAGTTCGCCGACACTACGGCGCTGGTCGGCAACGACCTGGCGACGCTCCCCGATTTCCCGGCCGAGATCCGGGCCCCCGCCGGCACGCTCGCGGGGGTCTCCGGGTACCAGATCAGCTTCTCGTCGCACGACATCAAGACGCCCGGCGATCAGCCGAACGTCCTGGTGGCGATGAACCCGGCTGCGCTGAAGACCAACATCGCCGACCTCGAAGAGGGCGGGAGCCTCATCGTCGACACCGATGCCTTCACCGACGGGAACCTCGCGAAGGCCGGGTGCAAGACCAATCCGCTCAAGGACGGATCCCTCGTCGGCTTCCGTGTCTTCGACCTCCCCCTGACGGCGCTGACGCTGCAGGCGGTCGCGGAGACGGGGCTCAGCGGCCGGCAGGCCACGCGCTGCAAGAATTTCTTCGCCCTGGGCCTGGTGTTCTGGCTGTACGAGCGACCGGTCGACTACACCCGCGAGTGGATCGAGAAGAAGTTCAAGGGACACGAGCAGATGGCCAAGGCGAACACCCTGGCGCTCCTGGCCGGGTACAACTACGCCGACACCACCGAGGTGTTCACCAACCACTTCCGCGTGCGCAAGGCCCAGCTGGCTCCGGGGACGTACCGCAAGATCACGGGGAACGAGGCGACCGCCACCGGATTCATCGCCGCATCGCTCCTGTCCGGGCGGCCCCTGTTCTACGGCTCGTACCCCATCACCCCGGCGAGCGACATCCTGCACGAGCTCAGCCGCTACAAGAACTACGACGTCTTCACCTTCCAGGCCGAGGACGAGATCGCCGGCGTCTGC
>DATNEZ010000580.1:0-4365 GCA_035606645.1 Binatia bacterium | reverse complement strand
CTACTACTGCCGGTTCACGCCGATCGACACCGGCACCGCCCCTCCGGCGCCACGCGGCGTCCACGAGACGATGTGCTTCCCCTCGGGGGCCTGGTCCTTCTGCGGCAGCACCAACGGCACCACGCCCGCGACGACCAACAGGTGTGCGGGTCCCGGGGTCGTCGACCCATCAGGCCTCGGCGTGTGGGTCCAGACCAAGTTCAACCTGGCCGGATTCCTCGGCCAGAGGATCCGGGTGCGATGGATCGGAACGACGTGGATGTTCGACTCCACGGCCGAGTCGTACTACCAGATCGGCGGCGGCTGGGCGTCAACGGATCAGGACGACGGCTGGTGGCTGGACAATATCCAGGTCACGGGAGTCCTCACCGGCCAGCGGTCGCTCCTGCCCGACGTCGACCCGGGGCCGCCCACGTCGTGCCCCGCCCCGGCCGACAACTGCGACGAGAACGCCCCGGCGTCCGACCGGGGGACGTCGCCGGCGCTGAAGATCACGAACCTCGCGGGGAACCCGATCGACGGCAGCGCCTTCGTGGAGACCACCGGGGCGCCGATCCGCGTCTCGGCGATCGACTCCGCCCTGACAGGCGGCTGCACCGGCGGCGTCGCTCAGTTCCGCTTCACGAAGAACGGCCTCCTGGTCCAGGACTGGAGCGCCAAGACCTCCTACCAGGACGCTCCGACGGCCGACGCCACGTACGCCGTGCAGGTCCGCTGCTCGAGCGATCCAAGCTGCACCAGCGTCACCGGTGCCGTGGCGGGCGTCCAGGTCTACGCGGGTGACGGCTCGGACATCGTCCTGGCCGTGTCGCACGATCTCGGAAGCGGCGTCACGACCATCGGCTGGCCGTCCAGGCCCCAGCCCGCCCCGCTCGCCGGCTACGACCTCTTCCGCGGCGTCCAGGCGGACGACGGCTCGGGGATATCGCCGATGGTGCCCGACGTCACCCTGGCGACGCTGGCTCCGCTGTCCTGCAACGTGGCGCAGGCGCTGCCCGTCGGCACGAACGTGACGGTCACGACCACCGCGAGTCCCGCGGCCGGCTCGGCCCACTATTACCTGGCGGGGCACAACCACCCGGCCACGGGGGCGCGCACGCCCCTAGGCCTGCGATCGGACGGCACGGTGCGTCTGGCTCCGATCGGCTGTCCGTAGGAAGGTCGCTAGTCCCGCAGGAAGTGGCAGGTGTAGCCGCCGGGGTTCTTCTGGAGATAGTCCTGGTGGTAGTCCTCCGCCATCCAGAACTCGGACGCGGGGACGATCTCCGTCGTGAGCGGACGCTTCCACTTGCCGGAGGCGTCCACCTTCGTCTTCACCTGCTCGGCGATCCGCTTCTGCCTGTCATCCTGGTAGAAGATGGCCGAGCGGTACTGCGTGCCGACGTCGTTCCCCTGGCGGTTGAGGGTCGTCGGATCGTGCAGGCGGAAGAACCAGCCGAGCAGATCTTCGTACGACACCTTCGACGGGTCGAAGACCACGCGCACCGCCTCGGCGTGGCCGGTCCGTCCAGTGTGGACGTCTTCGTAGGTCGGGTTCGACAGGTTGCCGCCGGTGTAGCCGGCGTCGATGGAAATCACCCCCGGGATGGCGCGCAAAATCTCTTCGACACCCCAGAAGCAGCCACCGGCAAGGATCGCCGTCTCGCGCTTGGCGATCGAGTCGCTGGCCGTGCGCTTGTCCGACGCGTGGCTCGCCGGCCCGGCCGCCTTCCCGAACAGCGACAGGTACTGGCCGTACCCCTCCGCCTCGAGCCGGTCCACCGGAACGAAACGCATCGACGCCGAGTTCATGCAGTAGCGCTGGCCGGTCGGCTTGGGGCCGTCGTCGAACACGTGCCCCAGGTGGGAGTCGGCGTGCTTCGAGCGCACCTCGGTGCGCTTCATCCAGAGCAGCCGGTCCTCCTTGGTCGTGACGTTGTCCGGCTCGAGGGGCTTCGTGAAGCTCGGCCAGCCGGTGCCGGACTCGAACTTGTCGAGCGAGGAGAAGAGGGGCTCGCCGGAGACTACGTCGACGTAGATGCCGGCCTCGTGGTTGTCCCAGTACTGGTTGCGGAACGCCGGCTCGGTCGCCTCGTGCTGCGTGACCTGGTACTGCTCCGGTGTGAGGCGCTTCTTGAGCTCGGCGTCGGACGGCTTCGTATAGGTCGTCATGTCTCTCCCTTCGGCCCGGGCCGGTGCCGGCGAGTCGCTGGTGGCCGCGCCCCCCGCGCCGCAGGCGAGCCCGGCGGCAGTGACCAGCACCGGGACCGCGGCCCGGAACAGTCTGGATGGGGTCATCTCGGCCACGATCATCCCCCTAAGACGGCCGGCTGGCAAGCCCCAGTGAGGGGGGGGGCGGCTCCCCTTTTCGCCTGCTCCTGCCGGAGCCTTGCGTTGACTCCCCCCGGCGGGCGGTCTATCATCCGCCGGAATTCCGACAGCCTGGGCGCACGCTTCCCGCGGAGAGGTGTCCGAGTGGCTGAAGGAGCACGCTTGGAAAGCGTGTGTGGGGGAAACCTCACCGTGGGTTCGAATCCCACCCTCTCCGCCACGTCCCCCCTCCTGCATAAATAACGTCTTCGCTCATGCCGGGGGCGCCGGTCATGCCGTACGCGATATGACCCGGAGTTGTGCTTGACATCCGTCCTATATGTCGTATGTAAAGAGTTCGCATCATGGGATTTGCCCCATTCCACCGAACTCTGGACCACGTGAGGTCGAGGCGCCGCTCGATGGAACGTAGAGGGCACGAGGGTATCTTCCTGCGCCTTCCGATCTTTACCGTCACCGCTCTGATCCTGATCCTGGGGACGGCGCGTACGCCCGCCCATGCCCAGGCGTCGCTGAAATCCCGGCGCGACGTCGGCGTCGGCAAGCAGCCGGTCGGCGCCATTGCCGTCGACTTCGACGGCGACACGCTGATCGACATTGTCACCGTCGATCAGCAGAGCGACAGCATCGCGCTCATCAAAGGGTTCGGGGACGGCACCTTCAAGAAGGTCCTGGATCTGCCGACCGGCTCTCTTCCCTCGGGGACGGCCTTCGCCGACGCCAACGGGGACGGCCTCTCCGACCTGATCACCTGCAACCTGCGCAGCCAGGACATCGCCGTGAACCTGGCGGACGGGAACGGCGGCTTCGCCCCGGTGATCAGCACCTCGATCTTCCCGATCACGGCCAGCGGGATCGCCGTGGGGGACTGGAACCGCGACGGGAAGGTCGACGTGGCGGTCGTCTCCTCGGCGCTGGGGATCCTGGCCGTCGCCGCGGGGGACGGCGCGGGGCATTTCGCCGCCCCGCTGCAGTACACCGTGGGCACCAACCCGAAGCAGGTCGTGGCGGCCGACTTCAACCACGATACCTTCGCTGACCTGGCGGTGGTCAACAACGGCTCCACCTCCATCCAGATCTGGAGGGGGGCCGGGAACGGCCAGTTCGCGCTGAACGCCACCCTGACGACCGGGGCGTCGCCGCAGGGAATGACCGTCAGCGACTTCAACGGCGACGGCAACTTCGACATCGTCGTTTGCAACTTCGGCGCCGACAACCTGTCGGTCTTCCTCGGGAACGCCTCGGGAGGGTTCGGCTCGGCGAGCACGCTGTCCCCCGGCTTCGGGCCGCGGGCGACCGTGGCGGCCGACTTCAACAACGACCTCAAGACCGATTTCCTCGTGACGCTGTCCAAGGTGAGCGGCGTCGGCCAGGCGGCGCTCTACCTCGGCAACGGCGCCGGCGGCTTCAGCGCGCAGCCCCTGGTCAACACCGGGCCGGTGCCGAACACCGCGGCAGTCGGAGACTTCAACCAGGACGGGCAGATGGACGCCGTCACGGTGAACCTCACCGGCAACACCATCTCCGTCCTGCAGAACGTCTCGGGGAGCTCGTTCCTCCTTGGGGGCAAGGTGACCCTGCCGATGGGCTCCTTCCCGCAGGGGGTGGCCGCCGCCGACCTGAACCGGGACGGCAAGCCGGACGTGGCCTCGGCGAACCAGAGCTCGAACACGGTCACGGTCTACTACGGCGACGGCCTGGGGGCCTTCCCGACGCCCGGGCCGAGCACGGCCACCGGAACGACCCCGTATGCGATCGTGGCCGACGACTTCAATCGCGACGGGATCCCGGACCTGGCCACGGCGAACAACGCCGGCGAATCGGTCTCCTACCTGGCGAACAGCGGCACGTCGTTCAACCGCACCAATTTCACGACCGGCTGCATCGGGACGGTCTCCGTCGCGTCGGGCGACATCTCGGGGGACCTGTTCCCGGATCTCGCCGTCGTCTGCGAGACCTCGAACCAGCTGTGCACGCGCCGCGGCACGGGGGCGTCGGGCCCGAGCGCCTTCGGGAACTCGGTCTGCACCACGCTGGCTTCGAAACCGTCCGACG
>DATNEZ010000555.1:0-2845 GCA_035606645.1 Binatia bacterium | reverse complement strand
TCCTTGCGGTCCAGGCAGGCGAGGGTCAAGCCCAGCGCTATTCGTACGCGCGGGTCACGCGGACTCCTGGCGATCTCCTTCTCCAGGACCTGCCGCGCCGACTCGCATGCGACCCGGGCCCGGGACGCGTCCTTCATGCCCAGATAGGCGAATCCCACCAGGAGGGGTATCGGGAAATAGCTGGATTGGGTCTCGAGCGTCTCCTCCGGGACCTGCGCCAGGTGGTCGAGCGCCTCCTTGTAACGCCCCTCCATCGTGTCCACGTAGCTCTCCAGCCCGGGTCGATTCGGGAGCCGGCGCAGGTCCATCTGCAGCAGACTGCGGCGCATGGCGCGCGTGTCGCCGTTCAGCTTGAGCTGCAGGAAGGCCTTCCCGATCTTGAGCTCGTCGGCGTCAGGATCCAGGCCGATCGCCACGTCGGAGAATCGCATCGCCTCGGGGTATCGTCCCAGGTAATCGAAGGTGCCGCTCAGCTGGCTGGCCAGGCCCGCGTTGCGGGGATTCAGCGAAAAAGCCTTCTCCATCCCGGCGATCGCCTCGTCCCAGTGACCCTGGCGCCTCCTGATGTAGGCCACCGCCTCCAGGATCTCAGGATCCCCCTCCTTGCCGCCGGCAGCGAGATGGAACTCCTGAAGCGCCTGCTCGTAATCACCCCGGCCCCAGTAGTAGTAATAGCCCAGGGCCAGGTGACCGGCCGCCAGGTCGGGTTGCAGCGCCAGCGCCTTGTCGGCGCACTCCCTCGCTTTCGCCAGCCGCTCTTCCGTGAAATCGACCCGGAACTGGTAGGCGGTCGAATGCGCCTTGGAGAGAAAAGCCCAGGCCAGGGCGAACCTCGGATCGAGGTCGACCGCCTTCTGGAGCAGCTCCACGGCCCTGTTTGCCCGGTCCGTGACTGTGGAATCCAATTGTTCCCTGCCGCGCAGGTAGGCCTGGTAGGCGTCGAGATTGCCGGTCGGCTGCGCGCCGATGGCCTGGTGCTCCGGCTTTTGCACTGCGACCCCCAGCTTGGCGACGACCTGCTCGGCGATCTCCGACTGCACGGCGAAGATGTCCTTCATCTCGCGGTCGTAGCGGTCGGCCCACACATGCGTGTCGTCGGCCACGCGGATGAGCTGCGGCGTCACGCGCACGCGGCCCAAGGTCGAGCCGCCGCGCTCCCAGCGGACGGTCCCCTCGAGGATGTAGTGCACCCCCAGCTCCTGGCCGATCTGCTTCGCGGTCTTGCCGGTCGTGGCGTACTGCACCGCGCTGGTGCGCGAGATGACCCCGAGGCCTCGGACCGCGGCCAGGCGGCTGGTGATCTCCTCGGTCATCCCGGCTGCGAAATAGGCGTCGTCGGGCGTCCCCAGGTTCTCGAACGGCAGGACGACGATCCTCTGGCGGCCGTCTTCCGTGCGCCCGGCGTCCACCCCGGCGAGGCCGGCGCTCCCCGCCGTGGCTCCAGCCTGGGGTTCGCCGCGTGATCGCCGCATCATGACGACCGCCGCGACCGCGATCCCCGCCGCCAGGACCGCCACGGCCGCGTAGGCGATTTTTCCGGCACGCCGCCTGCCGTCCCCGAAGGCGAGAAGCTCGCCTGAATCGGAATCCTTCTTGAGCCGCGCCAGCTCCGTCGCCAGCCCCATGGCGGTCTGGAACCGGCGCGCCGGGTCCTTGATCAGGCAGCGATCGACGATGCGCGCCAGATCGCGCGGCAGCGCCGCGTTGACCTGCGACACCGGCGCCGGAGTGTCCCGCAGAATGGAGGACAGGAGAGAGACCGTGGTGTCCCCCTTGAACGGCCGCTCCCCGGTGGCCATCTCGTACAGGACGATGCCCAGGGCGAAGACGTCCGAGCGCGGATCGATCGGCTTCCCTTCCGCCTGCTCGGGGGACATGTAGGCCACCGTGCCGACGATCCGCCCTTCCTCGGTGAGCGCCCGCGTCGGCAGCTGGGACCCTTCGCCCGGCGCCCCGACGGCTTCCGTCATTTTCGCCAGGCCGAAGTCGAGGACCTTCACCTTTCCGTCCCGCCCCACCAGGACGTTCTCGGGCTTCAGGTCCCTGTGGGTGACCCCCTGCTGGTGCGCCGCCGCGACCGCTTCCGCCAGGGGGATGGCGATCTCGAGGAGCCTCCCGAGCGCCATGCCGCCGCGCGTCAGGACGTCCCGCAGCGTCTGGCCCTCGACCATCTCCATCGTCATGAAGCCCACGCCGTCCGCTTCCTCGATGGAATAGATCGTCACGATGTTGGGGTGATTGAGCGCCGCGACCGCCTTCGCCTCGCGCTCGAACCGCTCCCGCCTCTTCGGGTCGCGCGCCGTCTCCTCCGGCAGCACCTTCAGCGCGACCTTGCGGCCCAGCTTCGTGTCGGAGGCCTCGTAGACCTCTCCCATCCCGCCCGCTCCGAGCTGGCGGAGGATTTTGTAGTGGCCGAGAATTCGGTTGATCAAGAGGAAGGGTCCCATCCCAGGACGCGGTCCGTCAGGGCGGCATTCTACTCCCTGTCCCCGTGTACAATAAGGTTCCATGAATCCTGAACGATTCGTCGCCCGGCTGGGGGAAGTCCGGGCCTCGGCCATTCTCAGGTGCCCCGAGCAGAAGGCCGCCGCCTCCGCCATGGAGGCGGCCGTGCGCGCCGGCTTCCGGATCGTCGAATTCACCCTGACCATTCCGGGGGCCCTCGACCTGGTGCAGGAGTTCGCGCGCCGCGAGGAGCTGATCGTCGGCGCCGGCACCGTCCTCACCACCGACGAGGCGCGCTCGGCGGTGAAGCGCGGCGCCCGGTTCCTGGTCTCCCCCGTCATGGATCCGGAGGTCATCGCCGCCGGCGTGGCGGCCGGGGTCGCGGTCATCCCCGGCTGCC
>DATNEZ010000549.1:0-3841 GCA_035606645.1 Binatia bacterium | reverse complement strand
CCCAGGAGCACGGACACATCATGTTTGAAGTGAAATTCGTCACCGCCAGATCCTGGAGACCATCGCCGTTGAGATCGCCAGCGGCCGTCCCGGTTGGCGCCTGCCCGACGGTGAACAGGCAGTTCGAGAAGGGGGGGCCTGCCAAAGTCGGGCGGGCGACACAAAGGATCAGCATCAAGAATGCGAACGCCGTGGATTTCGGATGCCATCGCATGCGGGCACTCTCTGCCATGGTTTCCTGTCCGGCGGTCGCCTCTCCCGGGCCATTGAGGCCATCGGGCCGGTCCCGCCTTGAGCCTCCGGGGATGAGGCGCTGGATGGACGATACCCGGAAGTCTACGCCGGTTGCCCGCCAGGTCAACAGGAAAGCGCGCCCCCGACCGTCCAAGCGGGACGCCGTGATACCATGCGCCCCGCGCCCGGGAAGCCCATCCTTGGATTTTGATCCGGCCAGCCTGCGGAGAGGTGCTGGAGTGGCCGAACAGGGCTGACTGCTAATCAGTTACACCCGCTAAAACGGGTGTCGGGGGTTCGAATCCCCCCCTCTCCGCCATCTCGAACCCGCCCCCCCTGCCCATGCTCGGAGGTATCCTCTTGGTTCGCCCTGCATGGGGCGCCGGAGGAACGAGATGGACGAAAAAGAGAGGCTGAGCGATCTGGCGACCAGGATCCTGGGGAGATCGATCGAAACGGCATCGGATATCGAGCGCAGGGTGCTCAGGGCCGTGACGAAACGGCTCCACGTGGCGCGGCAGATCCGACGCGAGATGGAGGAGCGGCTGACCCTCGGCGAGCGCCTGGCCGACTGGATCGCCGCCTGGGGGGGATCCTGGTCGTTCCTTATCATGTTCTTCGTGTTCCTGTTCGGCTGGATCGGGCTCAATTCATGGGTGCTGGTGGGCCGTCCGTACGACGCCTATCCGTACATCCTCCTGAATCTCGTGCTGTCGACGCTGGCAGCCGTGCAGGCTCCGGTCATCCTCATGAGCCAGAACCGCCAGGCCGCCAACGACCGCATGGAGGCGGCCCACGACTACGAGGTCAACCTGAAGGCCGAGATCGAGATTCTCCAGCTGCACGAAAAGGTCGACCGGCTGACCAGGCTGGTCGAGGATCTGGGGACCGGGAACCGCCGCCCGGCGTAGCCGTGCTCGCGGAGGAACCTCCGGAAAGGCCGCACCGGCCTTGTCCTGCGGGAACCGTGCACTATAATAAGTGCCGCTCCCGAACGACCGCCGCGGGTCGACGGACAGTCCAAGATGCCTGAGAGAATCTGGTCGCTGAACGATCTGGCGCGCTTCCTGCGCTTCGAAGACCCCGAAGTGCGCTACTGGGCGGCCGACCGCCTGGCCCGGCACTATACAAAGGAGGCGACCGACCTCCTGGCCCCCTACCTGTTCGACGATCACGACCTGACCCCCGAGCTGGTGGCCGCCCACCTGGGGAAGCACGGCGGCGTGGCGCACCTGCCCGTCCTGGCGCGCGGCGTGAAGACGCTGCGCGGCCTGCCGGCGGCCAGGGCGCTCGAGGCGCTGGTGCGCCTGCGCGCCCCGGAATCGCTCGAGGCGGTCCGGGACGCGTTCGACCGGCGGGACTTCGACGAGGAAGGCTGGTCGTACATCCTGGATGCCCTGGCGGAGCGGGGGGACGTGCCGGCCCGCCGGGAGCTCCTGGCGTTCCTGAAGAGGCGGGCCGACTGGGTCGGGTCCCCCTCGATCCTGGCGTCCGCCCTGCACGTCACCGAGCCGGGGGAGTACCGGGCGCTTCTCCTCGCCTGGATCCGCTCGCTGCAGTGGAAGGGGGCGACGGGCGGGGACACCGGCGAGGCGTTCCGCGTCCTGATGGATCATCTTCAGGTGGACGACTGCGGGTGGTGCTTCCGGACCAACCTGAGCGGACGGATCGACTTCGAGCGCACGCTCAAGGCGATCGAGTCGGCCTACAACTGCGAGCTGCGTGCGGCCCTCGGAGAGCCGTCGGTCCGGTCCATCTCGGCGGCCCTCGAGGCGGGAGCGTTCGAGGAGAGCGCGGCGACCCTGGCGCGCACCGTCAAGGAGCGCGCCAGGGGCGTCCGTCCCACGCCGGGGGACGACCTGGCCGATCGGATCGTCGAGGTAGCGGTCTCCTGGGCGGACGCCGAGATCGTCGGCCTGGTCGAGGGCCTTGGCCCGCACCTGCGCGAGTGGGTCATCGGGTTTCTCATCGCCGCGGTCGTGAAGATGGCGCGCTACCGCAATTACGAGCTGGAGGTGCGCCGCTCCGCCGCGGACCTCGATGCCCTGGCGGCGCTCCTCGAGGAGGAGACCTCGTTCCTGCTCGACAGCCTGCCTCAGGCGATCCGCAAGGCGATCGAGGCGTCGGGGGAGTCGGGTGCGCCCGCCCGCTCGCAGGCGCGGCGCCGGGTCGAGGACCGTTGCCTGGCGATCCTCGCCGCCCGCGGGCCGTTCTTCCCGCAGGGGATGGCGCTGGAGACCCTGGGAGAGCTGCGCTCCGTCGGGGCGGTGAACGAGATCATGGATTTCCTGACGGAGGAGAACTCCTACCTGTACGAGGCGGCCGAGCACGCCCTCGCCAGGCTCGACACCGCGGTGATCGAGCCGGCCCGCGCCCGCCTGGCGGCGGGCAACGTCGAGGAGGACGCCGGGCACAGCCTGCTCATCACCCTGTGCGAGGTCGGAACACCGGAGGCGCTCAATCTGGTCCTCGAGCACCTCGAGTTCTTCGTCGATGCGGCCGGCCCGGGCAACGCGGCGCGCTGGATCTCGCTCCTGGGATCGCGCGAGCTGATCGACCCGCTGCGGAGCCACCTCCCGAAGGACATGGCCCAGGTCGGCCAGGCGATCCTCCTGCTGGCGGCGATCCACAACACGCGCGTCTCCGAGGAGCCCGGTATCCGCCGGGCGATCGACGAGTTCTGGAAGAAGCACCCGGAAGAGGGGGAGGACGGCGAGGACCCCGGTCCGGGCGACGGCTCCGACAAGTACCTGATGTGATGCCGAATACTCGGACAGACTCCCGATGAGCAGGGCTTCGAGACACGACGCGGCACGCGCAGCCCGGGCGCCGGTCATGGCGCTGGCGGCGGCGCTCCTGTGCCTGCCGGCCTGGGGCGCCCCGCCGGCCCCGTCCAAGGCCGCGGCCTCGCAGGGGACGCCGGCGACCCCGGCCCCCACCCCTCCCGCGACGTCGATACGGTTCGCGCCGCAGGCGCGCAAGATGTCCACCTACATGATGAACGGCCGCTTCGAGATCACCACGCGGGACGTGACCTTCGAGGCCCCGCCGGCCTACGCTGAAGGCTTCAATTTCTGGGCCGGCCGGATGAAGGGGCAGAGGCGCAGCGAGGTCTACCAGGTGCAGACCATGACGCAGGAGCCCGAGCCGAGCGGCCTCCTGCCCTTCCGGAGGACCATCCCTCGCTTCAACCTGGAGTTCGAGAAGCAGGGGCAGATCTACGCCGCGACCGGCTCGATCGAGCGCGACGTCGTCACGCTGGTGTGGGAGGGGTTCCTCGACTCGTTCGGGAACCTCAAGCAGAAGCACCAGATCGCGGGGAAGGAGAACCCGGAGTTTGCCCTCCTGTCGATCGACGAGATCGATCGCATCTTCCCCGCGTTCGAGGGGACACGGGACCTGAAGGTGGGGGAGGGCCTCAAGGAAGAGCGCATCATCCCGATCCCCACGAAGCTGAGCATCGCAGGCCTGGAGACCCTCACCCTCAAGGTCACGCGGGACTTCATCCTGAAGTCGATCGACGGGGGCCTCGCGAGGTTCGACGTCAAGGTGACCTACGGCCCCGACCCGGCCTTCAAGCCCACCGCCGAGCACACCCTCTGCGCCA
>DATNEZ010000528.1:0-3270 GCA_035606645.1 Binatia bacterium | reverse complement strand
CAGGACGGCCGGTCCGCCAGAGCCGCACGGACGCACGCCAGAAGGTGCGTCGTGTTGACCGGCTTCTCGATGATCTCGGTCACACCGAGGCGCGCTGCGCGCTCCCGGATCGCCTCGCTCAGGTAGGCGCTGATCAGGATCACCGCCGGGCGCCCGGAGGCCATCCCCCGGCCGTCGTTTTCCCCCGCGGCCCGTCGCCGCAGGCAGGCCAGGAGATCGAGCCCGGTGGTCTTCGGCATGCGCTGGTCGAGGATCATCACGTCCACCCCGCGCAGGCTGTCCGGATCGGACAGGACCCTGTCGGAGTCGGCGACGAGCACGACCTGGCAGCCGAGCCTCCGGAGAAGATGCCCGTAGGACCGGAGAACGGCCGGATCGTCGTCGATCACCAGGATCACCCTGCGCATGTCGCCTCTTCTGAAGAGCAAGGCATGTGCCAGGGGCGGGGCCGCGAGGGCGGTCCCATGTCGATCGACGAAAGGGTTGCTGGTCTATGACTTCCGTCGCGGGTCCCGGCATCCGCAGCCCGGGCTTCGGGCGTCCTGATCGAGGCATGCCACGCCGGGGAAGCCGTATCGTGCGGGAAAGGGCGCCAATTTGGCGCCGGTGTCACTCCTCGGCCGAATGTCCTTCGCCGGGCCCCTGCTCGTACTCCCTGAGCTTGCGCTGCAGGGTGCGCAGGCCGATGCCGAGGAGGTCGGCGGCGCGCGTGCGATTCCCCCCGGTCTGCTGCAGGGTCTTCAGGATGGCCTCCTTCTCGATCTCCTCCATCGTCCTCGACTGCGCGGCCTCCGGCCGCGGCGGGGCGGCCGGGGCCTGCGGGGTCCGGTAGTTCTCCGGCAGGTGCTCGCGGGTGATCGTCCGGGTGTCGTCCCCGGCCAGGATGACGAGGCTCTCCATCAGGTTGCGCAGCTCGCGGACGTTCCCCTCCCAGCGCGCCCGCGTCAGGATCTCCATCACCTCGGGCGCGAGCTGGAGGTTCGGCCGGTTGTTCTCCGCCTTGAACGCCTCGAAGAAGCGGTGCGTCAGGAGCGGGATGTCCTCGGCCCGCTCGCGCAGGGGAGGGATCTCGATCGTGACGACCTTCAGCCGGTAGTACAGGTCGCTGCGGAAGGCGCCGGCCGCGACCTTGGCCTCGAGGTTGGAGTTGGTCGCGGCGATGATGCGCACGTCGACGCTGATCGTGTCGGAGCCGCCGACGCGCATGAACGAGCGGTCCTCGAGGACGCGCAGCAGCTTGGCCTGGAGCGCCAGCGGCATGTCGCCGATCTCGTCGAGGAACAGCGTGCCGCGGTCCGCCAGCTCGAACTTCCCCGCCTTGCGCTGCACGGCGCCGGTGAAGGCGCCGCGCTCGTGGCCGAACAGCTCGCTCTCCAGGATGTCGGCCGGGATGGCGGCGCAGTTGATCGGCAGGAAGCGAAGGTCCTTGCGCGGGGAGTTCTGGTGCAGCGCGTTGGCGATCAGCTCCTTGCCGGTGCCGCTCTCCCCGATGATCAGGACGCTGCTGCGGGTGGGGGCGACCAGGGCGAGCTGGTGCAGCACCTGCTGCATCCCCTTCGAGGTGCCGACCAGGGTCCCGAAGGAGAACTTCTCCTCCAGGCGCTCCCGGAGCAGGCGCACCTCCTGGGCCAGGCGGCGCTTCTCCACGGCGGCCGCGACCCGCTTGCGGAGCTCGACCAGGTTCACCGGTTTCTGGAGGTAGTCGTCCGCCCCCTGCTTCATGGCGTCGACCGCCGACTCGACGGAGCCGAAGCCGGTGATCACCAGGACGGCCAGGCCGGGGTCGACCAGCTTCGACACCTTCAGGACCTCGAGGCCGTCCATCCCGGGCATGCGCAGGTCGGTGACGACCAGGTCCGCGCCGTTTTCCTTCAAGTGCTCGAGGCCGTGCGGGCCCGAGGAGAAGGACGTGACGAGGTAGCCGTCCTTGCGCAGCGCCATCTCGATGCTCTTGCGGTTGCCGTCGTCGTCGTCGATGACGACGATCTGGCCCTTCGATCCGGACATCTTCAGGGCTCCTTCACGTTGCCGGCCAGATGCAGGAACTCCTCCGCCTCGATCACGCGCACACCCAGGGCGCGGGCCTTGTCGAGCTTCGAGCCCGCGTCTTGTCCCGCGATGACCAGGTCGGTCTTCTTCGACACCGATTCGGACAGCCGCGCCCCCTGGCGCCGCAGGTACTTCTTGATGGCCTCGCGCGGCCAGCCCTCGATCGTGCCGGTGACGACGCAGGCCTTGCCGCTGAACGGCCCCTCGATCGCGGCCGGCCTCTCGCCGGCGCGCAGGGTGACGCCGGCGGCCGCCAGCCGCTCGACGAGCCGCGCGTTCTGCGGCTCCTCGAAGAACTGCAGGATGGCGTCGGCGACCCTCGGACCGACCTCGTGGACCTCCATCAGCGCCTCCCGCGTGGCGCCCCGCAGCGCGTCGATGTCGGGGAGCGCCTCGACCAGGAGCGCCGCGGTGCGCTCGCCGACGAAGCGGATCCCCAGCGCGAAGAGCACGCGCTCGAACGGGGTCGCCTTGCTCTTCTCGATCTCGCGCACCAGGTTGTCGGCCGACTTCTTCCCCATCCGCTCGAGGTCGGCGAGCTCCCCGGCCTTCAGGTCGTACAGGCCGGCGACCTCCCGGACGAGGCCCCGGTCGACCAGCTGGCCGACCAGCGCCTCCCCCAGCCCCTCGATGTTCATCGCCTCGCGCTGCGCGAAGTGCCGGATCGACTCCTTCAGGCGCGCCGGGCAGGAGACGTTGGCGCAGCGGCCGTAGACCTCCCCTTCGGCCCGGGGCGCGGCGGCCCCGCACACCGGGCAGGTCCGCGGCATGGCGAACTTCAGCGCCCCCTCCGGGCGGGCCTCGAGGATGACCTTGACGATCCGCGGGATCACGTCACCCCCCCGCTCGATCAGGACGCGGTCGTGGACTCGCACATCCTTGCGCTCGAGCTCGTCCTCGTTGTGCAGCGTCGAGCGCGAGATCGTCGCCCCGCCGATCGTCACCGGATCAAGGATGGCCACCGGCGTGAGCGCGCCGGAGCGCGTGACGTTGATCTCGATCCCCTTCACGGTGGTCGTCGCCTGGCGCGGCGGGAACTTGAACGCCACCGCCCAGCGGGGGGCCCGCGCCGTGGAGCCGGCCATCTCCTGGAGAACGAGGGAGTCGACCTTGACGACGCAGCCGTCCACCTCGAACGGCAGGGTGTCGCGCTTCTCCTGCCATTCCTGGTAGTAGTCCTCGACCTCCTCGAGCGATCGGCAGGGGGCGGTGGCGTTGACC
>DATNEZ010000519.1:0-12217 GCA_035606645.1 Binatia bacterium | reverse complement strand
GTCCAGTTCTTGAAGAACGGCAGGCTGAACTGCGTCGTGTAGCGCCCCTGATCGGCCAGCCACAGGAGCCACAATCCGAGCAGGAGAGCCACCGCCCACTGCGCGATCATCTTCTGCTTCACGGTCAGCCCGAGGGACCTCTTCCGTGTGATCTTGAGGTAGTCATCCGCGAATCCGATGACCCCGTAGAGGAGCATGGACACGAGAACCATCCACACGAAAGAGTTGGTGAGATCCGCCCAGAGGAGCGACGGAAGGCCCACAGCGGTAATGATGAGGAGCCCCCCCATGGTGGGGGTGCCTTTTTTCGTTTGGTGGGAAAGAGGCCCCTCGGGTCTGATTTGTTGCCCTATCTGAAACTCCCGCAACCGGTTGATCAGCCTGGGTCCAAGGAGCAGGCTGATGAGAAGCGCGGTCAAAGTCGCCAGCGCCGCCCGGAACGTGATGTACCGGACGACGTTCATGATCTTGATCGACGGGTAGAGCGCGAACAGCAGGTGGTAGAGCAGCAGTGCACCCCGCCGGCGGCGAGGAGCGCCTGCACCACGCGCTCCATCTTCATGCCGCGCGACCCCTTGACCAGGACGAGGTCCCCGGGGCGCGCGGCGGCGGCGACGAAGGCCGCGGCCGCCTCCGAGTCGTCGAAGTGGCGCACCTCGGCCGCCCCCGACGAGGCGGCGGCGCCGGCCGCCTTCTTGTGCAGCGGCCCGACGGCGACGAAGAGATCGATGCGCGCCTTGGCCACCTGCCGGCCCAGCCGCGCGTGCGCCGGCCCCGCGTAGTCCCCCAGCTCCAGCATGTCCCCCGAGACCAGGACGCGCCGTCCCCTGGGCGTCGCGGCGACCAGCGCCTCGAGGGCCTTCTCCATGGCCGCCGGGTTGCTGTTGTAGGAATCGTCCAGGACCTCGACGTCGTTCGGCAGGCGGTGCAGGACGCCGCGCATGCTGGCCGGCCGGACGGCCTCCAGGCCGCGGCGGATCTCCTCGCCGTCCAGGCCGAAGGCGCGCCCGATCGCCGCGGCGGCGAGGGCGTTGTAGACGTTGTGCCGCCCCGGCAGGGACAGGCTCACCGGCACGCGGCCGCCGTCATGGCGCAGGACGAAGCGCGAGCCCCGCAGCCCGTCGACCTCGATCTTCTCGGCGCCGATCGCCGCCTTCTTCGTCGACAGCCCGTAGGCGATGGACGGGCCGGGAAAGGCGCGGCCGAGCCGGGACACCAGGCGGTCGTCCGCGTTGTACACGGCGACGGCGTCGGGCCGCATGCCGGCGAACAGCTCCCCCTTGGCCTCGGCGATCCTGTCGATCGTCCCGAAGTGCTCGATGTGGACCTTCAGCACGTTCAGGATCGCCCCGACGTCCGGGTCGGCGATCTCGACCAGCCTGGCGATCTCACCCTTGTAGCTCATGCCCATTTCGAGAACCGCCGCCTCCTGCTCGTCGCGCAGCCGCAGAAGCATCAGCGGCAGCCCGTACGTGTTGTTCAGGTTCCCTTCCGACTTCAAGAGCGTGAAGCGCTGCGCCAGGACGGCCGCCGTCATCTCCTTGGCCGTCGTCTTGCCGGCGCTGCCGGTGATGCCCGCGACGCGCAGCGGCCGCGCCCGCCTCGCGTGCGCCCCGAGATCCTGGAGCGCGCGCGTCGTGTCCTTCACCCTGACGATCGCCGGGGCGTCCGGAAACGTCGCCGGCCCGCCCCGCTGCACCACGGCGGCCACCGCACCGGCGGCCACCGCCCGGCCCACGTACTCGTGACCGTCGACCCGCGGGCCGACGATCGCGAAGAACAGCTCTCCCGGCTTCACGGTGCGCGAGTCGATGCTGTACCCCTCGACTTCGTGCTCCGCGCCCCCCGCGGGGGGCCGCGCCCCCAGCGCCACCTCGCCGCCCAGCGCCCGGGCGATGGCCCGAAGGCTCAGCCTGGGCATGTCCCCTCGGCCCTCCCGCGCACGCCGCCCTCAGCAGGCCGCTTGGCCGCGCGCCGACCCGCCGGCCGACGCGCGCAGGGACTCGCGCGCCACCTCGCGGTCGTCGAACGGGATGGTCCGATCCCCCAGGATCTGGTACGTCTCATGTCCCTTGCCCGCGATCACCACGCAGTCGCCGTCGCCGGCCAGCGACAGGGCGCGGCGGATCGCCTCCTTGCGATCGGGGATCACCAGGCAGCGCTCCTCGACGCTCCGGCCGCGCGGGTCGGCTTCGAACGCGCGCCGCGTGCCGGGCAGGATGTCCTGGATGATCGCCATCGGGTCCTCGCTGCGGGGGTTGTCGGACGTCACCACCACGAAGTCGCTCCCGGCCGCCGCGGCGTACCCCATCAGCGGGCGCTTGCCGCGGTCGCGGTCGCCGCCGCAGCCGAAGACGGCGATCACCTGCCGGGGGCTCAGGTCGCGCACCGCCATCAGGAGATTGCGCAGGGCGTCGTCGGTGTGGGCATAGTCCACCAGCACGGTGAACGGCTGCCCTTCGTCGATGCGCTCGAAGCGGCCCGGCACCCCGCGGATGGACACGAGTCCCCGCTCCACCTCGTCGGGCGAGACGCCCAGGGCCAGGGCGGTCGCGGCGGCGGCCGCCATGTTGAAGGCGTTCGGCCTGCCGAGAAGCGGCGAACGCACCCGCAGCCGGGCGTTTCCGGAGAGGCCCGGCGCGAGCGCCAGGGCGATCTCGGTCCCCGAGATGGAGGCGCGGACCTCCTCGAGGCGGACGTCCGACCCCTGCGACTCGCCGAAGGTCACCACGCGCGCCCGCGTCAGCCCGCGCAGGCGCCCGGCGTGGTCGTCGTCGGCGTTGAGGACCGCCACCGCCTGGTCGTCGAGCCCGCGGAACAGGGTCGCCTTGGCCTCGAAGTAGCGCTCCATGGTGCCGTGGAAGTCCAGGTGGTCCTGCGTCAGGTTGGTGAAGACGGCGGCGGCGAAGCGCAGCCCCGCGATGCGATCGAGGACCAGGGAGTGGGACGACACCTCCATGGCGCAGGAGCGGGCCCCGGCCGTCGCGTAGCGATCGAGCAGGCGGTAGAGATCGAGGGACTCGGGCGTGGTGCGCCCGGCCTTCGTCTCGTCGCGGTTGTAGCGGTACAGGACGGTCCCCAGGACGCACGGCTTGCGCCCCGCGGCGGCCAGGATCGACTCGAGCAGGAACGCGACCGTGGTCTTGCCGTTGGTGCCGGTGACGCCGATCATCGTCATCTGCTCGTCGGGGCGCCCGTAGTAGTTGCGCGCCATCCCCGCCAGCCCGCGGCGCTCGTTGTCGACCTGCACCCAGGCCACCTCTCCCTGGCGGCGGCCCCGCCCGCGATGGGACAGGACGGCCACCGCCCCCTTCGCGATCGCGGCCTCGACGAAGTCGTTCCCGTCGCTCTTCTGGCCTCGCAGGGCGGCGAACAGGTATCCCGGCTCGACCGTCCGCGAGTCGTACGCCAGGCCGCGGATCGAGGTGGACGGGCTGCCGTCGAGCCTCGCGTCCGTCAGGCCTTCCAGAAGCTGCCAGAGCTGCACGCTGTGTCCCTGCCTCCCGGTGGAGCGATCGCTAGAAGCTCACGGTGCATGGTGTCTGCGGGGTCACCGGCGAGCCCGCCTCGGGCTCCTGCCGGACCACGCTCGACCCGTTCCGGTCGTGCCGGCACGACAGCCCGGCCGATGCCAGGGCCTCGGTGGCCTGGCGCAGGCTGAGCCCGACGACGTCGGGCATCGTCACGTCCGTCGGGGGGGCCGAAGTCCGCAGGGTCACCGGGAGCGGGCCTCCGAGCGAGGCGCGCACCGCGCCGCCGCTCCGCCGGAGCGCCTGGACGGCGCCTGCGGCCGCCGGGTCGCGGCGGGCGCGGCTCACGGCGTCCCGCGAGAGGCCCGCGTCCCTCCGGGCGTGCTCCGGCCGGCCGCCGTCGTCGTCGGGATCCGCCTGCGCGAGCAGCGACCGGTCGAAGACCAGCGGCTCCTCGTGATCCGGCGGCACCTTGAGGTACATGAGCGCCGAGGCGGCGATGCGCGAGAAGACCGGCGCGGCCACGTCGCCGCCGTGGAACTTCGGTCCCTTCGGCTCGTCCACCATCACCACGATCGCCAGGGCCGGGGTCCCGGACGGCACGAACCCGGCGAACCACGAGACGTGCTTGTCGCGCGCGTAACGGCCGGACGCATCGATCTTCTGCGCCGTGCCCGTCTTGCCGGAGACGCTGTAGCCGGGGACCGACGCGGCCTTGCCGGTGCCGTCGGTCGTGACCGCCTGCAGGATGGCGCGCAGGGTGCGGGCGGTGCGCGCCTCGATCACGCGGCGCTCGTCGGGGACCGACGGCGCGCCGGGGGCGGGGACCGCGTCCGGAAGGCCGGTGTCTCCCGCGGCGGCCCGCGAGGGGAGGCTGTCGGCGGGGAGGCCCGGGGCGCGGCCGCCCGGCGCCGGCAGGAGCTCCTGCACGATGCGCGGCCGCCTCCAGACGCCGTCGTTGGCGATCGCGCCCATCATCGCCGTGAGCTGCAGCGTGGTCACGCCGATCTCCTGCCCCATGGCGATGGACGCCTGCGACAGCCCGGACCAGTCGGACACGTCGCGCAGGATGCCGGGGCTCTCGCCCGGCAGGTCGATGCCGGTCTTGCGGCCGAACCCGAAGCCCCGGATGTACTCGATGAACTCCGGGGCGCGCAGGCGCTGGGCCACCTTGATCGCGCCGACGTTGCTGGACTTGGCCAGCACTTCGGAGAAGGTCAGGTTGCCGAACGGCAGCCGGTCCTCCTTGAAGCGGTGCTTCGCCACCACGATCGAGCCGTTCTCGCACCAGATGACCTCCTTGGGGTGCACGCGGCCCGCGTCGAGCGCCGCGGCGGCGGTCACCACCTTGAAGGTCGAGCCGGGCTCGTAATAGTCGGTCGTGGCGCGGTTGCGGCGGGACGTCTCGCGCGCATCGGAGTAGGCGTTGGGGTCGAAGACCGGCCGGCTGGCCAGGGCGAGGACCTCCCCGGTCTGCGGCCGCATCACCACGACCGTGGCCCCCTCGGCCCGGGTCTCCCGCATCGACTCGTCGAGGGCCCGCTCGACGTCGTACTGGATCACCTCGTCCACGGTGAGGCGCAGGCCGAAACCGGGGGCCGGCTCCTTCTTCTCGCGGTCCAGGACGCGCCCGCCGCGGCCGTCGCGCAGCGCGACCATCTGCCCCGGCGTGCCGCGGATGGCGCCGTCGTACATGAACTCCAGCCCGGCGAGCCCCTGGTTGTCCATGCCGCACGCGCCGATCACGTGCGCCGCCAGGGCGCGCTTCGGGTAGTAGCGCCGGCTCTCGCGCACGAAGCCGACGCCGGCGATCTTCAGGGCCTCGATGCGCCGGCGCAGCTCCGGCGTGATCTTTCTCTTGACCCACACGAAGTGGCGGTCGCTGGCGAGACGCTCGCGCAGCTCGGAGGCCGGCAGGTCGACGACGGGGGCCAGGCGGCGGGCCGACGAGGCGGGGTCGACCACGGCGCCCGGCTCGGCGAACACCGAGTCGACGTCCACGCTCACCGCCAGCTCCTTGCCGTTCCGGTCCAGGATCGGGCCGCGCAGCGGATCGAGGGTGATGGTCCGCTCCTGCTGCGAGCGCGCCTGGTCCAGGAGCTCGGGGGCGCGGATCACTTGAAGATGCGCGCAGCGCCCGAAGATGGCGAGCAGGCCGAACGCCACGCCGACCACCAGCAGGATCAGCCGGGCCCGCTGCCCCTTCGAGGCGCGCTCGTCGCGCGGGGCGCGCGGCTGCCGCCCCGCGAAGGAGCGCGGACGCCCCGCGCGGGCCCGGCCCTGCCGGCGCCAGCCGCCGTCGATGATTCCCAGTCCTCGCCTCACCGTCGTCCCCCCGCCCGTCCTTCAGGGCCTGGTCGTGTCGCCAGGCTTCGCTTTCCTGACCGTCCCCACCGACGGAATGATTCCCAGGCCCGCCTCGACGAGGGCGTTGTCGCCCGCGCCCGCGCCGTCCGCGGCCGCCGCAGCGGCGTCCCCCCGGCTTCCGCCGCGCGGGGAGCCGGACCGGGCCTGCACCTGGTTGATGTGCCCGTCGATCACCGACACGCGGCGCACGTCGGCCGGCGACGGATCGACGAGGCCCAGCTCCTTGCGCGCCATGCGCTCGATGCGATCCGGCGACATCAGGAAGGAGCGCTCGACGGCCAGGTGCTTGTTCTCCTCTTGAAGCCCCTGGCGCTCCTTCTTGAGCGCCTCGACCTGGTACGAGATCTTGAGAAAGTCGACGCGCTGCCAGACGTAGGCCAGGAGCGGCACGAGGATCGCGGCGCCGTAGATCAGCAGGCGGCGCAGCTCGCGCGCCCGGGCGCGGTCCTTCTCCTTGACCATGCGGGCGTTGATCAGGAGGCGCGGCGCCTCGGCGCGGTGGCTCACGCGGCGCTCTCCAGCCGTTCGTAGGCGCGCAGCCGGGCGCTGCGGCTGCGCGGGTTGGCGTCGATCTCGGACGCCTGGGGCCGCACGGCCTTCGGCGTCACGGCGCGCAGGATCCCCGGGCGGCCGCAGCCGCACACCGGCAGGTCGCGCGGGCAGATGCATCGGCGCGTCATGCCCCGCAGGGTGGTCTTCACGATCCGGTCCTCGAGAGAATGGAAGGCGATGACGGCGATGCGGCCGCCCGGCAGGAGGCGCCGCGCGGCCTCCTCGAGCAGGCGATCGAGCCCGTCCAGCTCGGCGTTCACGGCGATGCGCAGCGCCTGGAAGACGCGGGTCGCCGGGTGGATCCGCGCGCCGCGGCGCTCCGGGATGGCCGCCGAGACCAGGTCCGCCAGCGCCCGCGTGGTGGCGATCGGCGCGGCGGTGCGGGCCCGCGCGATGGCCGAGGCGATGCGCCGCGCGCGCGGCTCCTCGCCGAAGCTCCTGAAGATCGAGGCCAGCCGATCCGGCGGGAGAGAGTTCACCAGGGCGGCCGCGGTGGCCGCTTGCGTCCGATCCATCCTCATATCGAGAGGCCCGTCCTCTCGGAAGGAGAAGCCGCGCTCCGGGTCGTCGAGTTGCAGGGACGAGACGCCGAGATCGAGCAGAATCCCCGAGACGGCCTCGAGGCCGAGCTCATCCAGGATGCCGGGGAGCCCGCGGTAGTCGGCGTGCCGGAGAAGGACGCGATCCTCGAAGGAGGCCAGCCGGCCCGCGGCGACCCCGAGGGCGGCCTGGTCGCGATCGCAGCCGAGAAGGCGTCCGTGAGGCCCGGTCGCCAGGAGAATCGCCTCGGCATGGCCGCCGGCCCCGACCGTGCCGTCGACCCAGAAGCCGCCCGGCCGGCAGCGCAGCGCCTCCAGCGTCTCCCGCAGGAGGACCGGCCGGTGCGTCGTGCCGTCGTTGACGTTCCGCGTTGCACGCTCTCCTCAGAGGCCGAGGTTGGAGAGGGCTCTGTAGTCGTCGTCCGACAGGGGCTCCGCGTCGAGCTTCGCCTGGAACTTCTCCCTGTTCCAGATGTCCAGGTAGGACAGGTTCCCGAGGACGGCGACCTCGCCGTCGACGCCGCTTTTCGTGCGCAGGAGCGGATGGATGAGAATGCGCCCCTGGTCGTCCATGGCGGCGGCCTGCCCGTAATAGTTCACGAAGTCCCGGAACCGGGCCACCGGCGGGCTCATGGCCGAATGCGCGGCGATCTTTTTTTCGATCTCGAGCCAGACCGGCATCGGGTAGACGCGCACGAAGCTGCCGGTCAGGGAGGTCACGAAGCACTCGCGGCCGTACGTCTCTTCCAGGTGTTTTCTGAACTGGGTCGGGATCTTGAGGCGCCCCTTGTCGTCCACCTTCGCCGGGGTGTTTCCCCTCAGCATCCGGATCCCTCGTCGGTCTTTCCGGCCTCACGCACCGGGCGGGGATGGACGGTGACTCAGCCCCCCCCTGAGGTGTCTGGCCCGATCAGCAATTTTCTAGGGTCGAATGGCCACTTAAGGCCACTTTACTCCACCGGGCGAATATAGATAGTCACAGGAGTGTTGTCAAGAACAAACTTAAACACCTCCAAGCAGATAGCCGACGTTTCGATCTGTGGACCGTTCGGGCTCAATATGTATGAACCCGTTTCATCATAGACACTAGATAGTGTGGAAAATTGCGATTCGCGGTTTCAACCTGTGATAGCATCCCGCGCATGAGGCGGGCCTCGGCTGTCGCCCCGTTCGCGATTCTCCTGGCGATATGTTCGTTCTCGCGTGAAACCCTTGCTGCAAGCCAGCCAGGGGACTACTCGTTCTTCGCGGGGATCGGCGAATCCGGCACCAAGAGGGACAATTCCTACAGCAGCGACCAGACTCTCACCTTCTCGCTGCAGTACCAGAAGAGCGGCTACGCCGCCTACCGCGCCTCGACCGGGTTCTTCTCCCTGAGCGGGCGGGAGACCATCAGCCCCAGCATCGGCACCCGGGACGCCAACGCGTTCTTTCTCACGGGCGACGTCCTGTTCACCCCCCGATTCCGCATGGTGAACCCGTACGTGGCGGGCGGGATCGGCTTCTACGACGTCCGGCTCACCGATGACCGGGACTCCCAGAACAACGTGGCCATCGGAATCAACTGGGGGATCGGCCTGAACGTCCAGCTTTTGAGGTGGTTCGCCATCCACGGCGAGCTCTCCTACCACTATATGACCGGCGACATCTCGAACCCGGTGCAGCTCATTACCGTGGGCGGCCGCTTCGACTTCTAGCGTTGCTCCGACCCGGATCCCACCGTACACTTAGCGCCGCATGAGAGTCGCGTCGTCCGCCCGGGCGGTCTACGCCGCCCCGGTCCTCATCCTTCTGGCCCTGACCGCTCCCGCTGCCGGCCCCGCCAGGGGGCCGGGGGACGCGGCCGCGGAATCGGCCTGGGAGCGCAAGCTCGACCCGTTCCTGCGGCGGCTGGCCCTGGGGACGGTGAAGACCGAAGGGCGGTTCCGGGAGGCGGTTTCCGGCCGATCGGAGAGGGTCGCCCGGTCCCTCCCCCCGTTCGTGCAGGTCCAGAAGACCGCCGAGCCGCTGGTCCACGTGAAGGCCGGCCTCGCGGCCGAGGGGCCGACCGGGGCCCGCGCCTGGAAGACTCTCGAGCGCGACCTGCAAGGCCTCGGCATCCTGGTGAAGGGGCGCGTCGACACGGTGGCCTCGCTACGGGTCCCGTCCGCCGCTCTCGAGGCGCTGGCCCGGCGGCCCGAGATCGCCTGGCTCAAGGCGGCGCACGGCTACAACCTTCTCAACGACGTGAGCACGACCGCGGCCCACCTCGGGTCGGACGAGGCGAACACGGCCTTCACGAAAGGGGCCGGAGCCATCGTCGCCATCGTCGACACCGGCATCTCCTGGGCCGATGCGGACTTCAGGAAGTCGGACGGGACGACGCGCATCCTCGGCATCTGGGACCAGACCCTGACCGACGCGTCCCACCCGCCCCCCTCCGGGTTCTCGTTCGGCGCCTGGTATCCGCAGAGCGTCATCCAGACGGCCATCAACACCAGCACCCTGCTCCTGACCGGGGACGGCCACGGTCACGGAACGCACGTCGCGGGGACCGCCGCCGGCAACGGCCTGCGGACGGGAAAGGGCGTGCCGCCCGGGACGTTCGCGGGGGTGGCCCCCGAGGCGGACATCCTGATCGTCCGCGTGTTCGACGACAACGGGATCTTCTGCGGCGCCTGCGACCTGACGGCGGCCGTGCAGTTCATCAGCCAGACGGCGGCCGCCGCCGGCAAGCCGTGGGCCGGCAACATGAGCCTCGGCACCGACATCGGGGCGCACGACGGGACCGACCCGGACGAGCGCTCGATCGACGCGCTGGTCGGCCCCGGGCGGCGCGGCGCTCAGATGGCGATCGCCGCCGGGAACTCGGGCGGCCGGGACAGAAGCCCGCACGCCCACCACTGGGAGCAGACGCTGCCGGCGGTCGGCACCTCGGCCATCAACACCTTCACCCTGTCGTACGCCCCGAACGGCGGCGCCGACAACGACTTCATCTGGATGGACCTCTGGTACAAAGGGGCGGACCGGGCCACCGTGAGCCTCGTCTCTCCGACCGGGATCACCGTGAGCGCGGCGCGCGGCGTCGACTCCGGGATCGTCTGCACCGCCGACGGCGCGGTGCAGGTCGACGCCTCGAACGGGCCGGACCCGCTCAACGGCGACAACGAGGTCTTCATCCAGCTCTGGGACAGCAGCACGTGCGCCACGCCGTTCCCGCCGAAGAACGGCGGCTGGACGATCCGCGTCACGACCGACGCGATCGGCTCCGCCTCGCCGATCTTCGACCTGTGGAACGAGGCCGACGCCGGCGGGGTAGCGTTCGTCAACCTGACCGTGTCCAGCACCACCAAGAGCCTCTCCGTCCCGGGCACGTCGCGGTACGCCATCACCGCCGGCTCGTACGTCAGCAAGGACCGCTGGATCAACACGACGAACCAGCTGACGATCGTGACCCTGCTGAGCACCTTCGGCGGGGTCGGGAGCCTGTCCGGCTTCTCGGGCCTCGGCCCGACGCGAGACGGGCGGATCAAGCCGGACATCGCGGCCCCCGGCGAGTACATCGGGTCGACGCTGACCGGAGCGGTCGGGGCGTCGCGCGGCAACTCCTTCACCGAGCGGGACGGCGAGCACGGAGACATCCGAGGCACCAGCATGGCGACGCCGCACGTCGCGGGGACCGCCGCGCTCCTCCTGGCGATCAATCCGAACCTCGAGGGGCCCGAGGTGAGGGCGGCGATGACCGCCTCGGCGCGATCCGACGCGTTCACCGTCGCCCCCGGCCCGCTGCCCAACACCTTTTACGGCAGCGGCAAGCTGCGCGCCCTGGAGGCCGGATACGTCGCGGCGTCGCTCGTGACCGATTTCACCGACACGGCGACCGGCTTCACCGGCACCGACAGCCCGTTCGTGGACACCTACAACGTGTATCGCGGCACGATCCCCGGCATTGCGCCGAGCGCCTACGGCGCCTGCCTCATGACGGGGCAGCCCTCTCCCACGTTCAGCGACCTCGCGAACCCGCCCGCCGGGCAGGTGTATTTCTACCTGGTCACCGGCGTGCACGCCGGCGTCGAGGGGATTCTCGGCACCGACAGCACAGGACGCATCCGCCCCAACACCAGTCCCTGCCTCTGATACCATGCGCCCCGAGGCGCGTGCCCATGTCCCTCATCGTCGAGCCGGACGTGGCGATCCGGCCCGCCTCGGGACCGATCGGATGGGACGGGGAGCAGCCGCGAGATGACGGGCACGCGCGAGACGGATGACGGGCTCGTCCGCGCGCTGGGCCTGTGGGACTCGACCCTCCTGGTCATCGGCCTGGTGATCGGGTCGGCGGTGTTCCTGGTGACCGGCGGGGCGAGCGGCGTGGCGCGCCTCCTGCCGACGCCGGGGCTCCTCCTCCTCGGCTGGATCGCGGGCGGGCTCCTGTCGTTCGCCGGGGCGCTCGTCTACGCCGAGCTGGGCGCCGCCATGCCGCGCGCCGGCGGGCAGTACGTCTTCCTGCGCGAGGCGTACGGCGACCTGACCGGCTTCCTGTACGGCTGGACCCTGTTCACCGTCATCCACACCGGCAGCCTCGCGGCGCTCGCCGTGGGGTACGCGCGCTACTTCGGCGTCTTCGTGCCGGCCCTCGGCACCGATCGGATCGTGGCCGCCCTCCCGCTCTTCGGCCACACGCTGTCGATTTCGGCCGGGCAGCTCAACGCGGTCGCGGTCATCGTCTTCCTGTCGATCGTCAACTACTTCGGGGTCAAGGAGGGGAGCCTGTTCCAGGGGATCGTCACCCTGGTGAAGATCGCCTCCTTCGCCGGGTTCATCGTCCTCGGGATCGCGATCGGCAGGGGCTCGTGGTCCCATCTCGTGCCGCTCTTCGGCGCGGCCGGCGGGGCCGCAGGCGCGACCGGCCCGGGCGCGGGCGGGTTCGGGATGGGCCCCTTCATCCTGTCGATGATCGCGATGCTGTGGGCCTACGAGGGATGGAACAACATCACCTTCACGGCCGGGGAGATCAAGGACCCGCAGCGGAACCTGCCGCGCTCGCTCATCCTGGGGATGAGCGCCATCACGCTGATCTACGTCGGGATGAACCTCGTCTACCTGTACGCCATGCCGATCGGCGACATGGTGTCGACCGACACCATCGGCGAGGCGGCGGCCGGCCGGCTGTTCGGCCCCGTCGGGTCGTCCCTCATGTCGCTGTGCGTGCTCGTCTCGGTGTTCGGCTGCATCTCGGCGACGGTGATCTCCGGGCCGCGCGTCTTCTACGCCATGGCGAAGGACGGCCTGTTCTTCCGGCGGATCGCCGCG